>JABLXR010000006.1 GCA_013178015.1 Anaerolineae bacterium | reverse complement strand
TGGCGGAAGAAGGGATTCCCGGGGCGGGTTTGGGTCGCTACTACCTCATGCCCGAGGCCTGCACCTTCCTGCAGCGGCAGGCGGAGAGCAAGGAGTACCCCTACTCCATGCCCCCGGCCTCGCGGGAATACCGCTACCGGGGAGAGGACTGCCCCAACGCCCAAGCCTTCTTGGCCAACTTCATCCGCTGGTCCAGCATCTGTGCCCGGTATCAGCCCGAGCACTGCGAGCTGGCGGCGGAGATCGTGCGGACGGTGGCGGACAGAAACCGGGCATAGGACGCTGATCAGGCTGATGCGAGGCCGATTCGTGCCCATGCCGCTCCGGTCTTCCCTTGTGGAGGGCGCCGTGCTATGGTCAGTACCCGCAGGATAGCCGTTGCCCGAGGAGGAGGGAGAGGTGCCCCAAGACACGGACGCTGTTCTGGAGGCTGTGGCGCGGGAGTTCCAGGTCTCGAAGGAGGATCTGCTTAAGAAGAGCCTGGTGGTCCTCTTGGAGCGGCACCTGCGCGAAGTCAAAGCCGAGATATTCGAGATAACCGGGCGCTACGGGGTCTCCTCCGTGGAAGAGATGGAGGCGCGCTACCGCGCCGGCACCCTGGGCGAGGCGGATTCCTGGCGAGATCTGCAGCGGTTGGACCAGCTCGAGTACAGGCGGGACCGGCTGCTACGCCTCCTGCAGTCCCTGTAGCCCATTCCCGGCCATGGCGCGAGTTGACTGGGCCAAGCTGCGGGAGGTTGCTGAGGTCGAGTTCGCCGACATAGTAGATGCGGCGCTTCCGTCAGGCCCAAGCGAGCTGCGCATCCTCCTCAGGGACGGCAGCTTCATAGACGTCTGGTTCTCGCTCAAGTTGATCGACCGGTACGCTATACACTGGGAGCGACGGGCCATGGACGGCACCATCTACCGCCACGATAACGCACCGCATCGTGACTGGGCACACGTGGCCACCTTCCCTAGCCATTTCCACGATGGAAGCGAGGAACACGTGGTGGAGGGCAGCATCAGTCCCGTGCCGGAGACGGCGCTACGCCAGTTCCTCGCCTTTGCCCGATCCAAGCTCGGTCACAGTGACTGCGCGTGAGGAGGAGCGACAGCATGGCCCTATCCATCGCGCCCTGCACTTGGAAGCATGGCAAGCGTTGGGCATACACGGTCACATTCGACGAGGCGCTGGTAGAGCTCCATGACTACACCATCCCTCTCCACCAGGAGCTGGGCGTGCCAGGGCACGTGGAGGTGGTGGTGGGCCACATGGGCAAGGTTCGTCAGATCGGCGCCTCCAGCTACAACGGCTACCGTCACATGAGCGGGCCCGAGTTACGGGAGCTGATCGCCCTGGTCTGGGGGGTGGGCAACCACTCCTGGTCCCACGGCGACGTAGCCGCCGACTTGGACACCGAGGTGCGTCGGGCCAAGGAGGTCCTGGAAGAGGCCATCGGGGCTCGGGTGGTGGCGTACACGGCACCGGGCGATAACTCCAACATGAAGGCCGTCATCATTGAGGCTCTCAAAGAGTGCGGCTACCTCTGCGCCCTCTCCGTCACCGACGACGTCAACCGGCCTGACGGGGACCTATGGTTCCTCAACCGAAGCAGCAACCTGCACCAGGGCTTCGGGCCTCTGTGGTCCGCCTTCGACCCCTATCGCCGTCTGATGCAGGCAAGGGCGGCTGAGGCGTGGGTCATAGACTACTGCCACTGCCCCTCGCCCCACATCCCCCACGAGAACAAGGACGTCTACATCCACGAGCACCGTGCCCGGCTGGAGGCGGTGCTGGAGGTGGGCGGCAGTGAAGTGTGGCTGCCCACGGTGGAGGAGGCGGTGGACTACATCCTATGCCGACGGGCCTTCAGAGCCAAACCCGATCCTGAGGGGGACGACGCCCCGCGGTTCCGACTGTGGTTGGAAGGGGTGCCCGAGCCGGTGGCCTGGCGGCAGGTGACTCTCGACATAGCGGTGCCGCCCTCCTTGCAGCGGGCGCCGCGGCTGGTATTGAACGGAGTGTCGCAGCCGGCTCACCTGACGGCGCCCGGGGTGATCCGGGCCACGGTGGACCTGTCGGAGCCGGTTACTCTTGAGGTGGAGGCTTCAGGACAATGAGGCCGGTGCGCATCGCTACTGCCAGCATCCTCAGTGGAGACGGCGAGGCCTATCCCAGCCCCTGTATCGAGCGCTGCCTGCGGGCCATTGCCCAGGCCGGGGAGGCCAAAGCCGATCTGTTGCTGTTGCCGGAGGAGCCGGACGTGGTGGGCTGTCCCCAGGAGCGGATCGCGGAACTACCGGAGCCCATACCGGGGGGAGAGACCTTCACCCGCTTCGCCCAGGCGGCGCGGCAACACGGCCTCTACGTGGCCTACAGCCAGCGGGAGAGAGACGGTCAGCGAGTGTACAACACGGGGGTCCTGCTGGACCGCGGGGGAGAGCTGGTGGGCAAGTACCGCAAGATGCACCTGGCCCCTGGGGAGTGGGAGGAGGTGCTGCCGGGCGACCTCGGGTATCCCGTGTTCCAGTGCGACTTCGGCCGGGTAGCGATCGGCATCTGCATGGACATCCACTTCCCCGAGATGTGGCGCATCTACGCCCTGGAGGGTGCCGACCTGCTGCTGTGGCCCACCATGTGCCTGGATTACACCGGTGACCACATCGAGTCCATCGCCAACGCCCGCGCCATAGACAACCAGGTGTACCTGGTCTCTTCCCACTTCGTGATGCAGCCTTTCCTGTCCGGCCGCTCCATGGGCCACTCCCGCATCATCGATCCGTACGGCCGCACTCGGGCCGACACTTCCCACCGGCCCGGGCTGGCGGTGGCCGATCTGGACCTGGACGAGGGGTTCGCCACCTGGTACACGGGAGAGCTCAAGGAGCGGTTCCCCACCCTGAAGGAGGCCTATCTGGCCCTCCGTCGGCCTGACACCTACGGCCGGCTGATCCAGGCGGACCCGGAGCCGCCGGCCTGGAAGATACCTAACGGCTAGCCCGCGGGGCTACGGTTGGAGGAGCGGGTCGTCCGTGGTGGGCGGCCCGCTCCTGGCGTTCGCCAGCCACGGTACTCCGTAGGGGCGAACCTTGTGTTCACCCGTGGGCCAGGCGGGCGAACACAAGGTTCGCCCCTACGATTGTTCGGTGAGCGACAGCCCATGAGCGGCGGTGCGGGCAGCCGAGGGAGGCCCTGGCGGACGGGCATCCTTCGTGCTACGCATGGACGACGAAGCACCCCGACCGTGGTCCGGCATTCGGCCACGTATTGCCGCCGTCGTGCTGCCCGTGACGCTGTCATCCCAAGGACTGGGCCTCACCTGTCATGGGAGCCGGCTGCAGCTGTTCTCCCGAGGCCCGGGCGTCTCCTGCCATCCCGAGGGCTAGGCTGCACCTGCTATGCCGAGGACTGGCCTTCGCTTGCCATTCCGAGTGCTGGCCTTCACTTGTCATCCCGGGAGGCGGGCTGCAGCTCTCACTGCGTGGGGCTGCGCTCACGTGTCATGCCGAAGGCGAGGCTTCACCTGTTGTGCCGAGGACCGGCCTTCGCTTGTCATTCCGAGCGTCAGCGAGGAATCTTCAGCTTCCGGGAGGAGGAGATTCCTCGCTGGCGCTCGGAATGACAGCGGTGGGGATGACCGTGGAGCGGGTTCGGGATGGCAGCGGTGGGGATGACCGTGGAGCGGGTTCGGGATGGCAGCGGTGGGGATGACTGTGGGGAGGGTTCGGGAGACAGGGGCCTTGAAAGGGCGCTCAGGGGGATGAGAGAAGTGAGCAGCGGTGAGAGGAGAGGGCGCGTCCGCAGTGCTGGAAAGAAGCTCATATGGTGGCGGAATGACAGCGGTGGGGATGACTGTGGGGAGGGTTCGGGATGGCAGCGGTGGGGATGACTGTGGGGAGGGTTCGGGATGACAGGGGTGGGGATGGTGGAGGAGCGGTACTCAGAATGACAGGGGCCTTGAAAGGGCGCTCAGGGGGATGAGAGAAGTGAGCAGCGGTGAGAGGAGAGGGCGCGTCCGCAGTGCTGGAAAGAAGCTCATATGGTGGCCAGAGACGGCCGGGAGGGCAAGGCAGCCTGCAGCTGGCGAAGGATAGAACGCCTGTGACGGGGTTCGAGGTTGGGCGTAAGCCTCAAGCAAGGAGCGGAGCAAGGAGAGGCAGATGAGAGCGATATGGGAACACGTGGATGCCATGAGGGATGCGGAGGTGACCCGCACCGTGGCCGATCGGCAGAGATTGCTTCGCCACGAGGTGGAGGACTACCTGCGGGGCGAGTCACTGGCCTTGCCCGAGAGGCAGGCGAAGCTGTGGCAGCGCGACTACAGCTCGGTGGAGGCCTATCTGGAGTCGGTGCAACCCAATCGGGAGCGGTGGCTGGCCGCCATCGGCCACTTCACCCGCCCGCAGCCCGCGCCCCAGCCGGAGTGGTCGCCCTTCCTGGAGGACGATCTGGTCCAAGCCCGATGGCTCACCCTTCCGTTCTTGGGCGAGCTCAGAGCGCGGGCGGTTCTGGGGCTGCCGAAGCAAGGGCGGCCACCCCATCCGCTGGTGGTAGCCCAGCACGGTATCGGGTCCTCCCCAGAGCGAGTGTTCGGGTTCGACGATCCCGGCAACGTGTATCACGCCTATGGCCGACGGCTGGTGGAGGCTGGATACGCAGTGTTGGCCCCCATGAACGTCACCGAGGTCAGGCCCAGGTCCAGGTTGAACCGCCTCTGCCTGATGCTGGGTGGGACGCTGTGGGGGCTGGAGGTGGCTCGCACCTCGTTGCTCCTGGACTATCTGGAAACCCGGGACGACCTCGACTTCGAGAGGACGGCCATGTGGGGAATAAGCCTCGGAGGCGCCTACACCATGTTCACCCTGCCTCTCGAGCCTCGACTCAAGGCCGCAGTGGTGACCGCCTGGTTCAACGACCGGGTCAGGAAGATGGTGGTGGACGACCCTCGCTACAGCTGCTTCCTCTCCACGGAGGAGGAATACGTCTTTATTCCCGGCTGGCTGAGGGAGTTCGGCGATAGCGATCTGGTCTCCCTCATATGCCCACGGCCGGTGCAGGTGCAGACGGGTAAGGGCGATGGCATCGCCTGGTGGCCTCTTGTGGTGGAGGAGTTCGAGCGATCGGTCCAGCACTACCGCAGGCTGGGACTGGGAGAACGCATCGAGCTAGACCTGCACGAGGGCGGGCACGAGATAGATCTGCAGGGCGGTCTTGCCTTTCTCAACCGGTGGTTGGGGGCTGGTGGGTCCATGGTCGGGTAGGCCCGTTCCGGGGCGGGGCCAGGCGAGCAGGGCCCCAGGCTCCGTTTTGCGCAATCGTCGGGCCTGGATTATATCGAGATGGTCTCACCTGTGGACGTTGACTTCGGGAAGGAGGCAGCGCCATGAGAGCTGCAAAGTGCCCTGAGTGTGGAGCGAACGTGAGAGTGAGCGGCGCGGTGGACGTCGGCGACGAGATCACCTGTCAGGCTTGTGGTGAAGAGCTGGAGGTGACCGATACCGAGCCTCTCACGCTCGGCTACCTGGGCGACTACGACGATCTGGAAGACGAGGACTTCGAGGACGAGGAGTTCGACGAGGAAGAGGAAGAGGACTGGGACGAGTTCGAGGACGAGGACGACGACTCCCTGTAGGGCTCAAGGTCTCTGCTGGCGATGATGAGCGGCGGGGCTGCGGCCCCGCCGCCGCTGCGACCACTGTGGGTGGGGATCCCCTGTACCGCTGTTGACGCAATCAGAGCGCTGCCCTATATTGCAGCAACAGTGCGAATGGGCGACTTCCGTGGTCAGGCATGGCCTGCCGGCCGAGCACCGACGGCGGTGGTAGTCCGCTCGTGCTGCCTCATTCCTGGCCGGTAACGACTCATCGCGACCGAGTGAAGCAAGGAGGGAGAGGTAGATGAGCAGGAGGGGAAGGGTTCTGTGCGCGCTCGTCCTGATTGTGACCGTAATGGGGCTGGCCCAGTGTGGCGGTGCTCCCACGGAGGCTCCGCCCGAGGCTGTGGCCACCGATACACCGGCAGCACCTGCTGCTGAGGGTTTCGGGACTATCCGCGTCGGCACCGAGGCCGCCTACCCGCCGTTCGAGAACAAGGACGAGAGTGGTAACATCGTCGGGTTCGACATAGACCTTATGAACGCCATTGCCGAGCGGGCGGGCTTCGAGGTCGAGTATGTGGATACGCCCTTCGATGGCATCTTCGTAGCCTTGCAGAGCGGCGAATTCGACGCCGTTATCTCGGCGGCCACCATCACCTCCGAACGGGCCCAGATAGTGGACTTCTCGGATCCGTACTTCGACGCCGGCCTGGCGCTCGTGGTCCGGGCAGACTCGCCTTACCAGGCTGCGGAGGACCTCGAGGGCCAGCCCATCGGGGTGCAACTAGGCACCACGGGCGACATGGAGGCGACCGACCGCTACGGCGAGGAGAACGTTCGCCGCTACGATGACGTTCTGTTGGCCTTCCAGGCCTTGATCAGTGGCGACGTGGAGGGAGTGGTCAACGACCTTCCCGTGACTGAGGGCTACATGGCCAACAACCCGGAGTCCAATCTGCGGCTGATTCCGGGTATGCTGACGTCGGAGCAGTACGGCATAGCCGTCAACAAGAGCCGTCCGGAACTACTGGCTGCCATCAACCAGGCGCTGGCAGAGATCAAGGCGGACGGGACTTACGACGAGATCTACAGCAAGTGGATCACCGCGCCGGCTGCAGAGGAGCCGGCAGGTGTGGCCGACGTGTGCGGTGGGGTGGGGAACCTCAAGGACGTGGTGGCGGTGGACGAGTACACCGTCCGTATTGAGCTCTGTAACCCGGACCCGGCGCTGCCATACAAGGTGGCCTTTGGCGCCATGGCCTTCCACAGCCCGGCCAACCTGGAGAAGTACGGCGGCGGAGGCGAACTGGGAGTCAACCCGGTGGGGACGGGACCGTACGTGCTGCAGGAGTGGGTGCGTGACGACCACATCACTTTGGTGGCCAACCCCAACTACTGGGGCGAGCCCCCCAAGACCCCGACTCTGGTCATGAGGCCGGTGGTCGAGGCGGCGGCGCGGTTCCTGGAGCTTCAGGCCGGCACGGTGGACATCATCAACAACCTGGG
This sequence comes from Anaerolineae bacterium, assembly GCA_013178015.1. Lineage (NCBI taxonomy): Bacteria > Bacillati > Chloroflexota > Anaerolineae > Anaerolineae bacterium. The sequence continues at coordinate 131,227 of JABLXR010000006.1, read as the reverse complement.
CACCGATGACTTCCCGGTGGCCGAGGCTGACCCCAATATCCAGGTTCTGGAGCGTCCGCCCTTCAACATCGGCTACCTCTGGATGAACCGCGACGTGGAGAAGTTCTCCGACCAGCGAGTGCGCCAGGCTGTGGCAATGTGCCTCGACCGACAGGCTTTGCTGGATGCTTTCTACCCGCCCGCCTCTCTAGTGGCGGAGCAGTTCATGCCGCCCGGGCTTCTGGGACACACGGAGGGGCTCACCTGGTATCCCCGCGACGTGGAGATGGCCCGAGGCCTCCTGGCCGAGGCCGGGTACCCGGATGGTCTGGATGCTACCTTGAGCCTGCGGGAAGTGGCCCGTGGCTACCTGCCCGAGCCCTCCAAGGTGGCGGAGGCCATTCAGGCCCAGCTGGCTGAGTGCGGCGTGCGAGTGACCATTGACGTGGTGGAGTCGGGCGCCTTCCTGGACGGCGCCGCCGCCGGCGACTTCGAGATGGGTCTGCTCGGCTGGTTGGCCGATTATCCCGATCCCACCAACTGGCTGGACTTCCACTTCATGGGCACGGGCGCGGGCGATCAGTTCGGCCAACCGTTCCCCGACATCGTAGAGCTGCTCACCCAGGCCGCTAGGCTGCCGGATCCGGCCGAGCGCCAACCGCTCTACGACCAGGTGAACGAGCTGCTCAAAGAATACGCCGTGATGGTTCCCATCGCCCATGGTGGCTCGGCCATGGCGGCTTCGGCCGATGTCGAAGGTCTACTGGCCAGCCCCCTGAACACCGAGGTCTACGCACCTGTCTCCAAGCCCGGCGCCGACACGTTGATCTACGCCAAGAACGGCGACGCCATCTCGCTGGACTGCACCGACGAGACCGATGGTGAGTCCTTTGAGGTCTGCTCTCAGATCTTCGACGGACTGCTGGAGTTCATCCCTGGGACCACCGAAGTGCGCCCGGCGTTGGCGACCTCCTACGACGTCAACGAGGATGCCACCCAGTGGGTCTTCACCCTCCGTCAAGGGGTGACCTTTAGCGACGGTACTCCCTTCAACGCTGATGCGGTGGTAATCAACTTCCAGCGGCAGTGGGACCCCGAGAACCCGCTGCACGTAGGTCGTACCGGCGAGTTCTACTACTTCGCCACCTTCTTTGGCGGTTTCAAGGGAGACTAGGCCTTGGATGGGGAAAGGTGTGGGTCGCGAGGACCCACACCTTTCTTTGTTTGCCGGGTCGGAGGAGATGACGACGGAAGGAGAGCCTCCCGGAGGTAAGCGGGAGCCCGAGCGGGCCAGGGAGAGGGAATGACCAGGTACGTGGCCCAACGCCTGGTCATGCTCGTGCCTGTCCTGCTCGGCATCACGGTGGTGACCTTCGCCATGCTGCGCCTGATCCCAGGCGATCCCTGCAGGGTGATGCTGGGCGAACGAGCCACCGACCAGATGTGCGCCGCCTTCAACGAGCGCATGGGCTTCGACGACCCCCTCCACGTCCAGTTCTATCGCTACGTCACCAGCATACTCCGTGGCGACCTGGGGACTTCGGTCAAGACAGGCCAGTCGGTGGTGAGCGAACTGGCGGATCGTCTCCCCATGACTTTCGAGCTGACGCTCGCCTCGATGTTCGTGGCCGTGACGGTGGGTATGAGCGCGGGGTTCCTAGCTGCCCTGCGCAGGGGAAGCGCAGTGGACCTGGCCACCATGGCGGTGGCCAACATAGGGGTGTCCATGCCCATCTTCTGGCTCGGCCTGATCCTCATGTTCGTCTTTGCCTTCCGACTGCAGTGGCTTCCTCCTTCCGGGCGCACGACGGTGGGCGTGCAGTTGACACCTTTGGCCGCTGCCTGGGGCCTGCCCGATTCGGCGCCCGGCTGGACCAGGGGACTGCTGGATTTCATCTCCGGCTTCTACCTGCTGAGCACCTTGCTGACCGGGAACCTGCGGGGCTTTTGGGATACCGTCAAACACCTTGCCCTCCCGGCCATGGCCTTGTCTACCATCCCGATGTCCATCATCGCCCGGATGACCCGCTCCAGCCTGCTGGAGGTTCTGGGTCAGGACTACGTTCGTACGGCGCGGGCCAAGGGCCTGCCGCATCGGATGGTCCTGCTGCGGCATGCGATGAAGAACGCCCTGCTTCCCGTGGTGACCACCATAGGCCTCGAGTTCGGCTACCTTCTCGGTGGCGCCTTCCTGACCGAGACGGTGTTCTCCCTACCGGGCGTAGGGCGGCTGGTGGTGGATCGCATCCTGGCCCGTGACTACCCCATAGTGCAGGGTGCGGTGCTGGTGATTGCTGCCGTGTTCGTGTTCGTCAATCTTCTGGTGGACCTGACCTACGCGTGGATAGACCCGCGAATTCACTACGATTGAGCCAAGCAAGCCCCCCTTACCCGGCGGCCTCTGTCGCCCGCTCCGAGGGGCGGGAGCAGGTGCGGACTCCGACACGGGACGCCCTCCGTCACCTGAGGCGCAACCCAGTGGCCATCGCCGGAGGTGCCATCCTGGGTCTCCTGTTGCTCACCGCGCTCCTGGCGCCAGTCATCGCCCCATACAGCCCTACGGCGCAGACCCTCAGCGCCCGAAACGCGCCCCCCTCGGCGGAGCACATCCTGGGGCTGGACGCACTGGGCCGGGACGTGCTCAGCCGAGTGATGTACGGCGCGCGCATATCGCTCTTCATCGGTTTCTTCACCGTAGGGGGCGCATTGATCGTGGGGACGCTAGTGGGCGCGGTGGCGGGCTACGTGGGTGGACGTACGGACGATCTGCTCATGCGCCTGATGGACATAATGCTGGCCTTCCCCAGCTTGCTGCTGGCCATCGGCGTGGTAGCCATCCTCGGGCGAGGACTGATGAACGCCCTGTACGCCATCGCGTTCGTCTCCATACCGGTGTACGCCCGAATCGCCCGGGCGAGCATCCTCTCGGTGAAGGAACTGGACTACGTAGAGGCAGCTCGGGCCATCGGGGCGGGGCCGGGGCGCATCCTCTTCCGCGTCGTGCTCCCCAACTCGCTGACGCCTCTGATCGTTCAGGCCACCCTCGGGATCGGCACCGCCATCCTAGAGGCAGCCGCTCTCAGCTTCATCGGATTGGGCGCCCAGGCGCCGCAGCCTGAATGGGGGCTAATGTTGGCGCAGCACCGCAACCTGGTGTTTACTGCTCCCCATACCGTCTTCTTCCCCGGCCTGGCTATCATGCTCACGGTTCTGGGCTTCAACCTCCTGGGTGACGGCCTGCGCGATGCCCTGGACCCGCGGTTGAGAACCTGAACCGGGGTAGGCTGGGTTCCCGGCTAGGATAGGGCTATGACGACTAAGTCACTCAGTAAGGCGCCGGCGCTGGAGCGGCCTCGGACGGCCGCCACCGCGATTTTCGGCTGGACCGACAGCGTGCCCTGGTGGGTGCTGGTACTGGTCGGGCTGGGGATATTGGTGCTGCTCTTCGTCCTCTCGCCGGCTCGGGTGGACGTTCTCCGTGAGGTGCCTGCTGCCAGGACGCCCGCCGGCGGTACGCTGACCTACACCCTGGAGGTGCGGAACGCCGGCCCGGCCGAGGCTGTCAGGCTGGTGCTCACCGAGCAGCTGCCGGCTGGGATGGAGCTGATCTCGGCTGTGCCTGCTCCCACCCGGCAAGAGGGGGCTCAGGTAGTGTGGGAACTCGCACCCCTCAAGGGCGGGAGGACTACCGTGATCCAGGTGGAGGTAGCCACCCGGGTGGCAGGACAGGCGGCCGAGCTCATGCGAGAGGCGGCCGTGGACGTGAGCTGGACCACCGTCAGTGTAGACATCTTGCAGTTCCTGGCCATAGGCGCTCGCGTCACCATCCTGGTGACGCTCTACTCGTTCATGCTGGCAGTGATCTTGGGCCTCATCGCTGGGCTGGGCCGGGTGTCCAAGCAGCCGGCCGGGTTCAGCAGCGTGCTTCGGTCCGACTACGCCCCTAAGGGTGCCGTGAGAGTGGTCGCGGGCCTGGGCATCTACCTGGTGGGCACCCGGTTCGTGAGCGCCTTGCCACCACTGAGCCCGGCCCTGGGCAGCGCTCTAGCGGTGGTGCTCTATTTGGCTCCCCGGGTGCTGCATCCGTACACCGTCTCCACTGTGTACGTCGAGGTGTTCCGGGGCGTGCCCATGCTAGTGCAGGTGCTCTATCTGGGCTTCGTCATCCGGCCCTTCGTGAAGGGGTTCCTGAGCGAAGCTTTGGGCAGCAATGTGGATTTCAGCGAGTTCAACGCGGCCGTTCTGGGTTTGGGCCTGGGGTACGGAGCCTACATCGCCGAGGTGTTCCGCGCCGGCATTCAGTCCATCCATCGAGGGCAGATGGAGGCTGCCCGTTCGCTGGGCATGAGCTACGCTCAGGCCATGCGCTACATCATACTGCCTCAGGCGATCCGCCGGGTTCTGCCGCCCTTGGCCAACGACGGCGTGGCTCTGCTCAAGGACTCCTCGTTTGTGTCGGTGCTGTCTGTGGCCGACCTGACGCGGCAGGGCAGGCTGTACATGAGCCGGACGTATCGGGCCTTCGAGAGCTGGAACATGGTCGCTGTCTCCTATCTGGTGCTGACCTTCCTGCTCTCCGGGCTGGCTCGAGCGCTGGAGAGGAGGATGAGCCGCGATGAACGCTAGACGGAACGGCGGGCCCATAATCCAGGTGCAGGACGTGCACAAGCGGTTCCCCGGCGGCGTCCACGCGCTTCGAGGGGTGACCACTTCGGTTGATGCGGGCGAGGTGGTGGTCATCATCGGGCCCAGCGGGAGCGGCAAGAGCACACTGCTCCGCTGCATCAACCACCTGGAGTCCATAGACTCGGGCACCATCGTGGTGGACGGCATGCAACTGACCGACAGGGCGGCCGACATCAACAAGATCCGTGCCGAGGTGGGAATGGTGTTCCAGTCGTTCAACCTGTTCCCCCATCTCACCGCCCTGGACAACATCACCCTGGCCCAGAGAGTGGTGCGCAAGCGGAACCCGAAGGAAGCCAGGGACATCGCCCTGGACCTTCTGCAGAAGGTGGGCATTCCAGAGAAGGCGGACGTGTACCCGGACAAGCTGTCCGGAGGTCAGCAGCAGCGGGTGGCGATCGCCCGGGCCCTGGCCATGCAGCCCAAGATCATGCTCTTCGACGAGCCCACCTCGGCCCTCGATCCGGAGATGATCAAGGAAGTGCTGGACGTGATGCTCGATCTGGCCAGCGAGGGCATGACCATGGTGGTGGTCACACATGAGATGGGATTCGCCCGAGCGGCGGCACGGCGCATCATCTTCATGGACGAGGGGCGCGTCGTGGAAGAGAACACCCCTGACGGTCTCTACCACGAGCCCAAGCACGAGCGCACCAAGCTGTTCCTGGGCAGGATCCTGCAGCACTAACCGCCTGCACCATGGAGTCTCACGCAAAGACGTCTCCTCACTTCCCTGCGCCTTGGCGTCTCTGCGCGAGGCCCCTGAGGGCCGCTTCCTCAGGCGGCTCGGCTGGCCACACGCACTGGCTTAGGCCAACAATCGGCAGCACTCTGCGCTCTCCCCCTAGGCCGGGGAGGCGCTTCTGGACGAGGTGAAGCATGCTCAGGGTAGGCATTATCGGCTACGGTGGGCGGGTCTCCAACATGGCCAAGCGGTTGGGCCAGTACAGCATCCCTTACCGGGTGGCGGCCATCGCCGATCCGCGCTGGGAGGAGATCGCTGCGCAGGGCGACCCCTTCCTGGAGGGCACGGAGTTCTTCGACAACGCGGACGAGATGCTGGCGAGTACCGCGCTGGATGGCGTCATGGTCGGCACCCGGTGTCGCCTGCACACCGAGATGGCCTGCAAGGTGGCTCCCTACCGGTTGCCGCTGTTCCTGGAGAAGCCGGTGGCCATCACCTTCGAGCAGCTCAAGCAGCTGGATGAGACATTCCGTGGCTACCCGGCGCCCACGGTCATTTCGTTCCCTCTCAGGGTTAGTCCGCTGCTACAGATGGTCAAGGAGATCGTTGACGCCGGGACCATCGGCAGCGTCGAGCATGTCATCGCCTTCAACGATGTGCCCTACGGCGAGCACTACTTCTGCCGCTGGTACCGCGACTACAACGAGATGGGTGGGCTGTTCCTGCAGAAGGCCACGCATGACCTGGACTACATCCACTACCTGATGGGCCAGCGGCCGAAGATTCTGTGTGCCATGAAAGCCCAGCGCGTCTACGGTGGTCGGGAGGACAAACCCTTCGACCTCAAGTGCACCGACTGTGAGGAGTGGGAGACCTGCCCCGAGAGCCCCTACAACCTCTACTACCAGAGGTACCAGGGCTCTGAGGTGGATACGGACTCCCCGCGCATGTGCCTGTTCTCCAAAGACATCAAGAACGAGGACATCAATAACGTCATCATCGAGTACGAGAACGGGGCTCAGTGTAGTTACACCCAGAACGTCTTCGCCCGACACAAGGCCGCCCGGCGGGGGGCGCGTCTGTATGGCTACAAGGGGACCATCCACTTCGACTGGTACGAGAACGCCATCCACGTCTACAAGCACCAGTCGCCGGTGGAGGAGACCATCCGACCCACGGGGGACATGTCCCACTTTGGCGGGGATCGGGAGCTGTGCCTGGACTTCCTACGGGCAATGCGGGACGGGGCGCCCTCACGTAGTCCCATGGAGGCAGGCATCCTCAGCGCCCTCACCTGCCTCTGGGCCCGGGAGTCGGCGGAGACGCATCGCTACTGCGAAGTGGTCATGCCGGCGTAGGGGTTGGGTACAGAGACACAGAGACACCGAGACGGGGAGAAGAGGAGAGGGGGAGAGGGGGAGACGCGATGAGTGGGAGCGGAGGCAAGAGGTGCTCACTTCCCTTCATCCCTTCGCCGCTGTCTCCCCGTCTCCCCGTCTCCGTGTCTCTGTGCTTCTGTGGCTAGGTCCTGTACACAGGCGTGCGCCACTCCGGATAGCGGGGGTCCAGGCCGCGGACGAGGTCGTGATAGAGGCGTTCGACCTGGGCGAAAATGGGGCCGGGGCTGCCGTCGCCCACTGGTAGCCGGTCCACGGACGTGACCGCCGTCACCTCTTCGCCCGTCCCGCAGAGGAAGACCTCCTCGCAGACGTAGAGCTCGGTGCGGTCTATCTCCCGCTCCGCCACCGGCAGTCCCAGCGCCTCCCGGCAGAGACGGATGACGACGTCGCGGGTGACGCTCTCCAGGATACCGTGGGTGACGGGCGAGGTGGTGACCACGCCTTCGCGCACCATGAACAGGCAGGCGGCGGCGGCCTCGGTCACCTTGCCCCGGTCGTCCAGGATGATGGCGTCGTCGTAGCCGTCCGCGTGGGCCTCTAGGAAGGCCAGGCGGTTGTTCTGGTAGTTGGACATCACTTTGACCCGCGGAGGACACTGGTTGTCGCTCACGCGGATCCACGACGACACGGCACAGGCCTTGCTCTTCCCCTGGCCCAGGTGAGACCGAAAGCCCATGGTGGAGAGGCACAGGTCCGGGGGCGCGCCCACGGTGTAGCGGAAGCTAGGCAGCTTCACCCCATCGTAGAAGGCCACCGGCCGGATGTAGGTGTCCTCGCGAATCCCATTGGCCCGCAGCAGCTGGAGGGTCGCCGCGCGCAGATCCTCTTGGCTTGCCGCGGGCGCCATCCGCACGATCTTCATGGACTGGTACAGCCGGCGCAGGTGGGCGTCGAGCCGGAAGACGTAGAGCTGTTGTAGCTCGGGATTCCAGTAGGCTTTGATGCCCTCGAACACGGCCAGACCGCCGGAGGCGCCCATGGCGGTGACGGGCACGGTGGCCTCCTCGAAGGGCACCAGCCGGCCGTTGAGCCATACGTACCGAGGGGGCGTGGTGGAGTAGTCGAAGCGGGCGGACATGGCCTTCACCTCAGCCGAAGTCTGTGATCAGGTCGCGGGAGCGGCGGGCCTCGGCCGCCAGCCCGGCCACGCACTCCAGCAGGCAGCCAAGCTCCTCTGGGGTAGTGAAGAAAGCTACGCAGACGCGGACCCCATCGAAGCGCACGTGCGTAGCGCGAGTGATGATGTTACGTCGGCTTCGCAGGGCTTGGCTCACCGACTCCCCGGTTGCCCCGGCCAGGGAGAAGGCCACCATGCCGGTGCGGAGCGACACATCCTCAGGGCTTCTCAGGGTCACGCCGGGAATCCCGCCGAGCTCCGCCCGCAGATAGCTCACCTTCTCCTGCACGGTCGCCTCGATGCGGGCCAGGCCTATGCCCTGCAGCCAGCGGGCGGCCTCCTCCAGGGCGAAGTAAAGAGGCCAGGCGAAAGGGCCGAACTCGTAGCGGCGGGCGTCCGGAAGGAGCTCGAAGGTGCCCGCCTGCAGATCGCAGGCGGAAGTGGTGCGCGCTCCTACCCAGGCCTGCTCCAGGCTGCCCATCCTCTCCTCCCGGACGTAGAGCAGCCCGGCCGAGTAGGGCCCCAGTAGCCACTTGTAGGAGAGGAGGCTGTAGAAGTCGCAGCCGATCTGGGCTAGGTCTACCGGAAACTGACCGATTGCCTGGGCCCCGTCGAAGTACACCAGGGCTCCCGCGCGGTGGGCCAGCTGGCAGATCTCGGGGGCGGGCAGCCGCAGCCCGGCGTCGGTAGTGACGTGGCTCACGGCCACCAGCCGTGTCCGCGGTCCCAGCGTGCTTGCGAGCCGGTCCAGAATGGCCTGACGGTCGTCGGCCAGCTCCACGATGCGGATGCGGACTCCGCGTCGCTGCTGCAGGGCAAGAGCAGGCACGACGAAGGAGGGGTACTCCTCGTCTATAGTTACGATCTCGTCGCCCTCCTCCCAGGGTAGCCCGTTGAAGACGATGGTGGCGCCGTCGGAGACCCCGCGGGTGAAGCAGATCTCGCCCGGCCCAACGCCGAGAAAGGCGGCCAGGCTCTGGCGGAGGCGATCCTTCTGCTCCTGGAATGAGTCCGGGCGGAGATTCAGGGGCGCTCCCACCCAGTGCCTCTCCTCGAACTCGGCGCTCAGCCGGCGATATACGGGCGTGGGGAGGGGTGCGACGCCGCCCGTGTTGAGGAACACGGACTGCCTCAGTGCCGGAATGTGCTCCCGAAAGCGCAGCAGGTCCTGGTCCATCACTTACGCTCCGTCTTCTCCGTGGCTGTGGCCATGGCCAGCCGGCCACCCTCCACGGCGATGGCTCCGTCTCGCAGCACCAGGTGCACCCGGGCCAGCGCCTTCAGGTCGGCGAGAGGGTCGTCCTCGACGACGAGCACGTCGGCCCGCTTGCCCGCCTCGATGGTGCCGATTTCGTGATCGAGCTTCAGGGCCCGCGCCGGTGTGGCGGTGACGGCTAGGAGTGTCTCCGCAGCCGAGCTATCCATGGCGAAGCTGAAGGTCTCGAGGCTCAGGTAGACGTCGGTGAAGGGAGTAAGGCGCACGCCAGCATCGCTAGAGACCATGATGGGCACGCCTGCGGCCCGCATGCGCCGGAAGGGCTCATACTTGGCGCGCAAGGCCTCCAGGGCGCGATCCCTGGCTGCCTGAGAGGGGTGCGTCTCCGGGAGGAGATTGAGCCTGTCTATGCCGGGCACGGCTAGCCCGATGAAGGTGCCCTGCTGGGCCAGGCGCTGGGCCACGTGGGGGTCGTACCCCAGGCTGCCGTCGGGGTTGAGCCAGTTGCCGTGCTCCAGCGTGTCCACCCCGGCCTCGAGGCAACGCCTGATGCCCTCGGCCGCGCCCACGTGGGCGGCCACCTGGCGCCCCAGGCGATGGGCGTCGTCCACCAGAGCGGTCAACTCCTCCTGGCTGTACTGCGGGCGGCAGGGGTTGCTGCCCGGGGTCATGTTGCCCCCGGTGGCCATGACCTTGATGAAGTCGGCGCCCTTCTCGATCAGGGTGCGGGCTGCCTTGCGCACCTCATCGGCGCTGTCGGCGCGGTAGCCGCAGAAGTGCAGGTGCCCGGCGGTGGTGGTTATGGGCATGCCTGAGGCGACGATCCGGGGGCCGGGCAGGGTGCCGACGGCGATGGCATCGCGCAGGGCGAAGGCGCTCAGGTCGCGGCCGCCGCAGTCGCGCACTGTGGTGATGCCGGAAAGGAGACACTGCTGGGCGTGCCGGACCTGGCGCAGGAGCAGGGTGGCATCGTCGTCCTCGGCCAGGGTGCGGCGGGTGGTCTCGTGGTCGGGGCCGGCGGCGAAGGCCAGGTGAACGTGGGTGTCAATCAGGCCGGGGAGGATGAACTTGCCGCCACAATCTATCACCTGGCCGTCGGGCTCCGGCTGGCTGGGCTCCAGGACGGCCTCGATTTGCTGGTGGGAGATGATGACGGTGGCGGGCCTAGCGGGGGCACCGGTGCCGTCGAATAGCGTCCCTCCCCTTAGGACGATCCTCATGGCGCGTCTCCGGGATGAAGGCATGATCGGGTCATGGGAACGCTCACTTGTACACCGGGCCGCCGCCGGTGTCCAGCTGGCGTCCCGAATCGGCCCGTCTCTGGTGCGGAGATCCGTCACCCTGCTGGCGGCAGAGCTTCTGGCCCCTGCGGGGTCTTGTCTGGCCGGGAGGCCACCAGAGCGTAGAGCGCCTGCACCTCCTTGCGGGGCAGACCTTCGCACGCCCGGTCGGCGGCCACGGGCAGCTCCCAGGCCAGCAGTTGGCAGGCCGACGCCGGGCCGATCCGAAGGTAGTGGCGGAGGTAGAGCCGGTAGAAGAGGCAGCGCCCGAGAGCGACCCAGGCCGACATCTGCCCCTCAGGGGGCAGGCTCAGACGAAGGGTGATGGCGGTGCGGGCGGCGTCGGCTGCCGGATGGCCGCAGGCGGCGTTCATCCAGTCTATCAGGACGGGGCCGCTGCGGGTGAGGACGACGTTGTCGGGGTGGAGGTCGCCGTGGCAAAGGGCATCACCGTCGGGTAGGTCTCCCAGGCGCCGAACGATGGCCGCCTTCTCAGCGGGCGTGAGGACGGAGGAGCGCTCGATCCTGCGTGCCAGACGCTCTCTCAGGTCCGGCAGGCCGGAGCCCTCCATCTGGTGCAAGTGTGCCTGCAGCCGTGCCAGGCCGTAGGCGTGGGAGAGCAGCATCCAGGGCCGACGGGCCAGATCCTGGAGCATGGTGGTGCCGGACACCCGCTGGAACACGATGCCCAGGCGCCCGTCGACCTCGACGGTCTGGAACAGGGCCGGCGTAGGCACGCCCAGGGAGTGAGCCAGCGCCGCGGCCGAAGCCTCTCGCTCGATGGCGGCCTGAGGGAAGCCGGGGTGGAACAGCTTCACCACCCGACCATCACCCCATTCCCTGATCTCGGCTGTCCGGCCGAAGCCTATGACCTTACCGAGCATGGACATTCCTGCCCCCGCTATCTCGGTCCTGGTGCGCTGCTAGCGTGGCACTGCCCTTGCTGAGAATGAGGGGGCAACGGCCTCGAGGAGCAGGCTCGGGTCCGCCCTTCCCATCCTCTCCGGAGAACCGGAGCCGCGCTGTTGGGGAGATGGTCGAGGCGGCGGCGCTCCTCAGTAGGCGCGATGTCGCCTCCAGATGTCGTGGATGAGGAGGTAGCTCTCCACGGGCATGCCAGCGAAGACGCAGTTGCTGGTGCCGAAGATGTAGCCGCCGCCGGGCTTGCCCTTCTCCAGGGCATACTCGGCGGAGCGGATCATCTGCTCCCGGGTGCCCGTTTGGAGCAGGGAGCAGTCCACGTTGCCGATGAGGCAGAGCCGATCGCCGTAGCGGGCCTTCACCTCCCCGATGTCCACGCCGGCCATGGGGTCGAGGGAGTGCAGAGCATGGGGCTCGCAGGAGACCAGGTCCTCGATGATGGGCATGATGTTGCCATCGGTGTGCTTGATGACCCAGGCGCCCATGTCTTTGTAAGCCGAGACCAGTCGGTGCAGGTACGGAGTGACGAACTGGGAGAACTTCGCCGGAGGCAGGAAGGGGCCCTGGTTGACGCAGTAGTCGGCGCAGAGGATGAAGCCGTCCAGCCCCTGATCCAGCAGGTACTTCCCCCGCTCTAGGGCCTCGTCCACCCGACTGGCCGCCTCGGCGTGAGCCTCCTCGGGGTGATCGTAAAGCCAGTAGACGAACTCCGTCATTTGGTCGCCGGAGGGGATGCTGTAGGTGGCGTCGCCGTGGGCCATGAGCAGGTACTGGTCGCCCGCCAGATCACGGATGTACTTCACCAGGGCGGCGATGTCGGGAGGGCCGGCTGCCTTGTTGATCATGATGATGGAGTAGTCGAAGCGCTGCGCGACGGTCACGTAGAGGGCGGCGTTGTGGCGGAGCATGCGCTCGCGCTCGGCGCCGGTGGCCGCCTCCAACTGGGCGGGCCAGTACCAGTCCTGTCCGAAGACCTCTTGGGTGAGGTGAAAGACCAGCTCCATGGTGGGCACGTAGTCCGGGGTGCCCCCGGTGAGAGCGCAGATGGCGCGTTCCTTGTGGGTCATACTGCTCGGATCTCCAATCTAGCCAGTGGATGGTCGCTAGTGGCTAGCAGGCCGCCGCGTCTTCCTTCACTAGGCGCCGTCCACTTGGAGCCCGGGTCTGTCAAGAGTGTGGGCCGCGGCCGTACCTGGCCATCACTTGCTGCAGCCGGTCCAGGGGGAGGGCATGGGCAGTGCGGCCGAGCTGGCCGGTCATAGTCTGGGCGGCGGTGAGCGAGTTGAGAATGGCCTCCTCCACCGCCTCCACTGCCGCGTCGAAGAGGGGGTTCAGCTGGGCCAGAGGCATCATCCGCACCAGCGCCGGGGCGCGGGTGTCGCGCGGATAGTGATTGCCGGTGGCGAAGGCGAGGAAGAGGTCGCCGCTGTAGATGTGGCCCCGGCTGCCGGTGCGGCTGAGGCCGATGGTAGCCCGCTGGGCCAGGGCTCGGCACTGCTGGGGGAGGAGCGGGGCATCGGTGGCCAGGATCACGATGATGGAGCTGGCGGTCGAAGGCCGATCTCGTGCCGGAGGGACGAGGTCGTACCCGATCTCCCGGCCTACGGGCACGCCATCCACCAGCAGGTAGAGCCGGTCGCCCTGGTTCGTCTGCACCAGGGCCCCCACGGTGAACTTGCCGCTGTCGGTGGTGGCGACACGGGAGGCGGTGCCGATGCCGCCCTTGAAGCCGTGGCAGATGGACCCGGTGCCGCCGCCCACGTTGCCCTCGGGGACGGGACCACCCGTGGCTGAATCCAGCGCCTGGAAGACGTGGTCGCAGGTGATGTGGTGGGCGTTGATGTCGTTGAGCCAACCGTCGTAGATCTCCCCCACCACCGGCAGCCAGAAGGCCCCGCCGCCGATCCGCTGGCTGGCATAGAGGGTGATGGCGTCCCGGACCACGCCCACCTGGTGGGTGTTGGTGAGGGCGACAGGCGACATGAGGAGACCGGACTCTTCCACCCAGGCGATGCCGGTCATCTCGCCGCAGCCGTTGAGGGAGTGATACCCGGCGAAGGGGAAGTCGGTCTGACTGCGGTCCCCGCGAGGGCAGACCACGGTGACCCCGGTACGGGCCACGCGGGGTTCGTCGTAGTTCAGGGTAACGTGCCCCACAGTAACGCCGGGGACGTCGGTAATGGCATTGTGCTCCCCGGTGGGGAGGACGCCTATCTCTATGCCGAGATCGCGCAGACGGGCGCGAGCCATGCGATGCCTCCGGTGCAACTCCCGTCGGGCTAATGCATGCAAAGGGCGTGGGCTAATCCGGCCAAGCGCTGCGTTCCTTGAGTGCGTAGTCTCAGGGGTCCTCGGCCACCCAGACATCTCGATGGAGGCCGCGCAGGCGGGCGGCGCAGTCCTCGGGTGCAGGAATGACCACCAGGTAGCCGTCCCTGATCTCCACCAGTACGTGGTCCCCAGCCTCGATGCTCAGCCGACGGCCCGCATCCGGCGGTGTGGCGATCCCCAGTTCGGGGCCGACGCTGGCTCTCTCAGCCATCCCCAACACCTCTCGGGCTCACCGGGACCGACCCCGTTCCGCCAGCTCTGCCATTCCCCGCGGCAGTACCCTGCGTCTGACCTCGCGCTCCACCTCCTCCGGACTCCAATCCGGGCGACGGTCGAGGATGGAGCCCCGCACGATCTCCACCCCGTCTTCGAACATCTGCGCGGCGATCAGCATCCGCTGCTCGGGGGCCATGCGGCGGTAGATCTGCACCCGCAGCGCCTCCGTTCGCTTGTCTCGAACTGCCATGACCGATCTCCAGCGGCCCCGCCCCAGCACGCCAGGTGTCTGTCGCTCTGCTACTCCGCTCCCAGCTTCTTCAGGTACTCATAGCTGATGGCCAAGCTCTCGAAGGGGTCGCGGCGAGTGCGGTCCTGCTCCACCACGTACCAGCGCACTCCGGCATAGCGGCAGGCGTCCATGATGGCGGGCCAGTTGAGGTTGCCCTCGCCCACCTCGGCGAAGACCTGGCCGCCGTCGGCGATGACCATGTCCTTGACGTGGACGACGGGGATGCGTCCCTTGACCAGTCGGATCCAGGCCGCGGGGTCGCCGCCGCCGTGCTGCACCCAGTAGGTGTCTATCTGAGCCATGAGGTCGCGTGGGTCGCTGTTCTCCAGGATGAGGTGCATGCCGGTGTGGGGGCCAAAGCGCACGAACTCGAAGCTGTGGTTGTGGTAACCTAGCCGGAGCCCGGCATCGCCTAGGCGGCGGCCCAGCTCGCTGGCCTCGCGGGCAAAACGGCGGAAGCCTTCCTGTCCCTGGTCTCGATAGTGTTGGGGCATGGAGGGGATATTGACCTGCTCTGCACCCCACAGCCGGTGCTCCTCTATCACTGCTTCGAGATCGGTCTGAATCCTGTCCATGGCGGTGTGACTGCTACACGCCGTCAGGCCCTCGCGGTCCAAGAGGCCCTTCCACTCGGGGGCCGTCAGCGGGCCTAGGCCCGCCATCTCCACTGCCCGGTAACCAGCCTCCCGCACCTTGGCCAGAGAGGTGGCAATCTCGTCTCGAGTCTTCATGTGGTCGCGCACGGTATAGAGCTGAGCCGCTATGCCTCCCCGCTCCATCAAGCCCTCCTGAAATCGCTGGTGACGGGAGCAGTGTCCTTCCATCCCTCTCTGAAGTCAAACCCGGGCCCGGTGGGCGAAAGAGGCCCGAGCCCCTGGAGGCATTGACTGTCGTGGTTGGGGGGCGCTATAAGGCGGGTGTTGGCGTTAGTCGGCCGAGCTGGCATGGCACCGGCCCGGCTCCAGGGTGAGATCTGGGAGGTCAGGATGGCGGCTCAGAGCCCCAGCAACGAGGAGATCGCTCGTCTGCTCGAGCGCATCGCGGCCCTGCTGGAAGCGCAGGGAGAGAACCCCTTTCGCGTGGGGGCTTATCGCAACGCAGCCGAGAGCATACGCTCAACGGAGAAGAACGTTAGCGACCTGGTTCTGCAGGGAAGGGAGGCAGAGCTAGATGACATTCCAGGCGTCGGCGAGCGGCTGATGGGCCTGATCGTGGAGTACGTGCGGACCGGTCGGTCCGACCTGCTGGATCGGCTGGAGGCGGAGGTGGACCCCAGGGCGGCCTTCTCCCAGGTGCCGGAGATAGGGGAGGAACTGGCCAACCGGATCGTGGAGGCACTCGACATAAGGACGCTGGAGGAGTTGGAGCAGGCCGCCTACGATGGCCGGCTGGAGAAGGTGCCGGGCTTCGGCCCGGAGAGGGTGGAAGCGGTCCGCATCTACCTGTCCGGTCTGCTGAGCCGGGCGGCAGCCACCCGCAGGCGGCAGGTGTCGGGGCGAGAGGAACCCCCCGAGCGGCCCCCAGTGAGCTTGCTGCTCGAGGTGGACGAGGAGTACCGTCGCCGGGCGGAGGCGGGCGAACTGCGGAAGATCGCCCCTCGCCGGTTCAACCCGGAGGGCGAGGCGTGGTTGCCTGTCCTAGAGACGGAAAAGGATGGATGGTCCTTCAGCGCCCTGTACTCCAACACTGCCCGAGCGCACGAGCTGGGCAAGACGCGAGACTGGGTGGTCATCTACTACGAGCGGGAAGGCCGGGAGGGCCAAGCCACCGTGGTGACGGCCACTGGTGGGAGGCTGGAGGGCAAGCGCGTGGTCCGGGGTCGCGAACCCGAGTCGCGCCGGTACTATAGTGAGGGGTGACCCGTGACGAGCGGGAACGTCACGGGTCACGGGTCGTGCGTCCCTAGCTGCTTCTGGCGAGGTAGTCCATGCCGGCGCGCAGGGAGTCGGCGATGTGCTCCAGGTCGGCGTCGGTGAGCAGGGGGTGCATAGGCGGGGCGAACATACGGTCACCGATGTCGGCGCTCACTGGGTAGTCCTCGTCTTTGAAGCCCATGTGGTGGAGGATGCGGCCCCGGTAGCGGTAGGTGGGCTGGTTGCCCACCACTAGACCCACGCCGGTATTCTCCGGCATCCATTTGAGCAGGGCGTCGCGCTTAGCTCCGGCGAACTCCTTGGGCACTAGGCAGGTCATGAGGTACCAGGTATGGTAGTAGCCCTCGGGCTCGGTGGGTAGCACGATCTCGGGTACCCGCTCCCGCAGCAAGGCTAGCAGTCGGTGCGCCCGATCGCGACGCCGCTCGATCATGTAGTCCAGCCGCCGGAGTTGCACCATGCCCACGGTGGCCTGCAGCTTGGACATGCGGTAGTTGGTGCCCCAGTACTTCTCGCTCCCCCAGTTACCCAGGGCCCGGATGCGCTCGTAGGCCTCGGGGTCATCGGTGGTGACCATGCCCCCTTCGCCCAGGGTGACGAGCAGCTTCTGGGTGTGGAAGCTGAAGAGAGTCATCCAGCCCTTCTTGCCCACCTTGGTGCCCTTGTAGCCGGCGCCACAGGCCCGAGCGGCGTCGCCGATGACCTTGGCCGGGCCGTACTTGGGGTGGGGATGGCGGCGGGCGACCTCTTCCAGCTCGTCAATGGGCGCCGAGAGCCCGTGATCGTGGACCACCAGGATGGCGCGGGTGCGCTTGGTGATGCGGCGTTCCACGTCTTCTGGGTCGAGGTTGTAGGTGACCGGGTTGAGCTCGCCCAGCACCAGGGTGCCGCCCTGGCCGATCACGGCCGTCTGAGTGCCGGGGTAGGTGGCCACTGGGCAAATGACCTCGTCTCCTGGTTCGAGGTCTAGAGCCATCATGGCCATGTCGAGGGCAGTACCGGCGGAGGTGCAGGCAAAGGCGTACTCGGCGCCGCAGTAGCGGGCGAACTCCTGCTCGAACTGAGGCACCTCTGGGCTGGGGTGGAAGCCTACCCGCCAGTCCATGGAGCGCCGCATCACGCGGAGCAGGGCCTCGACTTCCTCCTCGGTGTACCACGAGCCCAGGGAGGGCTCGCCGGGCACCGGATGCTCCTTGCTTATGGGCGGGAAGCCCGTGGGTATGGTGCGGTCGAAAGTGACGCTTTCTGTGTTCGAAGTGACGGAATCCTGCACTGCATCCCTCCTAGGGTGTGTCGTGATAGGACCGAATGGACCTCAAGCCAAGTCGCCGACGAAGAGGAGTTGTTCTTCGCGTCTTGGCGTCTTTGCGTGAGACCTGTCCACGTCCAGTGAGACTGGGGAGTCTGGCGCAAAGAGGCACAGGGCAGCATGGGTCTAGCGCTCACGCCCCGATGAAGCCTTCGCTCCAGAACACGGGCCTGTACCCCCGCTCGCTCACCCACTCCACCGCCCGCACCACCTTGTACTGTGCGTCGGGCTGGTAGATGGACAGCTCCCGGCGAAAGTACTGCTCGTGGATGAGGAGCTCGATCACCTCGGACGTGTGTGGGCTCGAGCTCACCGCCTCCAGCCGGGGCAGGACTTCGTCGAGGGCGTAGGAGTTGACCACCATGTCGCAGGAGACGTACAGCATGTCCATGTCTGGGTCCCACCAGTAGTCTCGGGCGGCAACGTGGTCGGCCAGCTCTTCGCTCAGGTAGTAGCGGGTGTAAGGAGTGCGTCCGTGACGCCGATCGAAGAGGCCGATCAGCCCCTTGACGCCCCGGTCTCTGAGAGCGCGCACGCCATCCCTGGTAGCCTCGGCCCAGTGGACGGTGGTGAAGGTGCTGGTCAGCTCGTCGCCGGCGAACCGCCGGATCTGCTCGGTCACCATGTCGTAGTCGCGGGCCAGCTCGTCGTAGCCGGCGTCCTTGTAGGGGCGGTCGGGCTTGTTCTGCCGGGCGTGGAAGGTGAGGCGCAGCCAGTCGGCGTTGTCCTGCCACTCGCCCATGAACCGATCGGGCATCTGGGGAAGCCGGAAGGTCTCACCATCCCAGACGCTGGGGTCGGTCTGGTAGTAGATGTTGACGTGGACCTTAGTGCCGAAGCGCTGGTGAATGGAGCGCCAGAAGGCCAAGTACCAGTGGTCGAAGAGAGAGGGATAGTCCCCTTGGGCCAGGTCCTTGAGGAAGAGGATGTTGTCGTCTATGGAGAACCGGTAGCGGGGAAATGAGTCGCGATCCCACAGAACAGGTACCACCGCGCTCGCCTCTCCGGCCCGTACCGTCAGGTCGCAGCGGTGGTCGTGCAGGAGGACGTCCGCCTCGAACCGAGCGCCGCGCCTCCTGACCTCATGGGCGGGGCGGCCGTTGCAGGTGACGGACAGGGCGGTGTCGGCTGGGGTGGTGCCGCGCACAGTGATGCGCAGGCCCTTGGGCGTCTGCACGCCGTCGTGCCGGTTGAGGATGTCGCCGCTCCAAGGCCAGGTGACCTGCACGCCTTCGCTACTCAACGGTTCCCTCCTAAGGTGCTGCTGGTTGTGTCGGGCGGACCTTGTCCATGGCCCGGGCCGCCTGGTAGAGCGCCAGGATGTTCTCGGTGGGGGTGTTGGGCTGGATGTTGTGGCACGGGGCGACGACGTAGCCGGTTCCGTTCGCCCCCAGAGTCTTCAGGTTGTGCTCCACTTCAGCCCACACGTCATCGGGGCTGCCGAAGGGGAGCGTCTGCTGGTTGTCTACGCCGCCGTGGAAGCACAGCCGGTCGCCGAAGTCGCGGGCCAGGCCCTCTTGCTCCATCCCGGGGCAGCGCCACTGTATGGGGTTGAGGACGTCGATCCCCATCTCGATCAGGTCGGGGATGATCTCCCGCATGGCGCCGTCGTCGTGGTGGAACACCTTGAGGGAGTAGGACCTGGCCATGGCAATGGCTCTCTCCATCTCGGGGCGGTAGAAGTCGGTGAACAGGCTGTGGCTGATGAGTAGCCCGCTCTGGCTGCCGAAGTCATCGGTCACCTGGGTGACATCCACCCGGCCACGGGCGGCCTGGAAGCCGGGCTCGTAGAGGGCCATGAAGGTGTCGGTGATGCGCCGGAGCAGATGACGGGTGAACTCCGGGTGGAGGATGGGGTCGGTGAGCGACTGCTCCAGGCCGCGGAGCTTGTTGTGCCAGAAGAAGATGGCGGTGTAGCCGTACTGGACGGCGCGATGGCTTCGGGCCTGGGGTAGGTCGGGCATGACCGAGTAGTCGTACCAGTCCGGGCTCGGCCAGGGGTAGGCGTCCACGTCGGCGATGGTTTGGGCCTGGGCGAGGGGGTAGCCGACCTGCTCCCAGTAGGCGCCGGTCAAGTAGTCTTGCCGGCGATACTCCATGCCCCATTCGTCCACGCGCCGGTCCGGGCCCAGGTCCGGCAGTGGCGGCCCTACGTACTCCGGGCCGATGCTCACGATGCCGTCCACGTCCAGGCAGTCCCAGACGCCCATCATGTCGGCGCAGCCGAACAGCCGCTGCAGGCGGGCGGAGACCTCAGGTGTGGCCCACATGTCGGTGGGCAACCGGTCCAAAGGCCGACGCTCGATGGCGGCCAGCACTCGCTCTCGTCGGGTCAAGCTCTGCTCCTGCCGGACCACGGGCCGGTGGGGTAACGGTGGCCCCATTATGGGCCAAAGGCGGCTTCGCACAAGGGCGGCTGCAGGGCTGAGTGGCCCGGGAGACGCAGCGTCTGGATGCCGGCGAGGACGGCGCGGGGTAGGGTCGGATCACTGTGTCCGCCCAGGGCAGGTACAGATCCAGCCTCTATGGGGCAGGGTCCGCGCTAGGGAGGCAGAAGCGCCGGCCACCCTGGGGCAGGCTTGACTGGGGCTAGGGCGAGGGATACGCTGCCTACCGGTGTCGTTGTCATCGTCTGTGACATCTCGTTGGTCAAGGAGGATATGTGGAGACGCTCATCACCCCCGAGGAGTTGCGGCGCCGGCTCGACCAGGGCGAGGACATCACCGTGGTGGACGTGCGACCGGCGGAGTCGTACCGAAACGGGCACATCCGGAGTGCGATCCACATCCCCCGGGATCGGCTGCCATCGCGCCTGGAGGAGATCCCGCGGGATCGGCCTGTGGTCACCTATTGAGGCTTCCGCCATCCCGGCCGCTCCAGCAGCGAGAGGGCCGCGGACCTGCTCCGTGAGAGCGGATACGATGCGAAGGCCTTGCAAGGGGGATTCCCGGCATGGGAAAGGCTGGGATATGAGATAGAGCGAGGATAGAGCGCCGGGCAGTAGCGGTTCCAGGCTCTCCACCCGGTTCACCGTCATCCAGGCCGTAGAGCCGGAGGAACGGGTGCCGGCGAAGGAAGGCCTCGATCGGATCGGTGGGGCAGAGCGACGAGTTCCGAGGGCAAAGCCCTATCCTACCGCCAGGAGTGTGGCTGCCGGTCAGGTGGCGGCCAGGCTCAGTATGAAGGTCACGGTGACACAGGTACAGCTGCAGATCAGGGCCAGGATGATGATGAGCGCGGCGACGATCAAGACCATCGAACGCGCGGCGGCAACTTCGTCCATGTGGACCTCCGGTTCCCGGTGAGCTCAGTTAGCTCGCGCTGACGGCGGCCGACCGCGGCAATGCGCCATAGCAGGATACGACCTTCGCCGTCTCCGTAAGGCGGCCCACAGCGATGGGGAGTGTCGCTCGCGGCCAGCTCCGGGAGAGCGCGTTCAGAGGTCGGGCAGTCGTTCCCGGAGCGACTCGAGGAGGGAAGACAGGTCGCGCAGGGCGCTCTGAGCCTGCTCCACAGCCTCTTGCGCTCGTGCGAGATCCCGTCGCTCGCAGAGCAACTCCCGTACTTGGCGCAGGTTCGCCAGAGTCTTGTCGCCACCGTCGGCTACGGCGTCGTGGAGCGAGGAGACGGCAGACGGAGGCGGCACCGCCCGTAGCCGCCCGATGCTTCCTTCGCCCCGAGCGATCAGATCGTTCAGCCTGCCGGTGGAGCAGATGCCGTCTATCTCCCGCAGCCGGAGCACGTCGCCGTAGAAGGCGAGCACGTCCTGGGCCCAGGTGGTGAACTCAGCCAGGGGAGCTCTCATGGCGGCGACGTACCGACCCAGATCGCTCCGGCCCAGCAGCTCGGCCGGGCTGCAGGCCAAAAGCGGCACCACCACTAGCGCCGCCAGCACCGCGACTACTCTCAGTCTTCGCACCGCTGCCTCCTCCATGCCTTTCGCGCTCGACTCAGGCGCCAGAATGCCTCGGTCCATCATCTAGACGTGGCCCAGGCCCGTAGTGGTTCCGCGCACTCATTGTACCAGGGTGCGGGAGTTGCACCTACTGCGGCAGAGGCGGGATGACGGGAGATGACTCTACTCCGTCTCAGCCGGGCCCAGCCGCGCGGAGGGGCTCAGTCGGCGCGGCCACGGGGCCTCCTGGGGCCGGAAGGGCGGGGATTGGCGGGCGCTTTCGTGGGGCGGCCTGTGTGACCCAGCGCTTCTAGACAGCGGCGGACGTCGTCCTCCTCGGCCATGAGAAAGCCGTCCACGCTCACCACCGGCAGAATGTCGGCCATGACCAGGCGGCCGAGCTGCCAGGGCGAGATTCCGAAGCGTCGCGATGCCTCCATAAGCGTGATGAGCACAGTGCCACCTCTGTGGCAGTGACCGTTCCCGTTGTCCTCTATCGGCTGCAGTGGCTCCGGCCTGAATCGGAAAGAAGTACCGGCTGGACTGGTGCATGGCAATCAAGGCACACGCCGGCAGTGAGGGCGAGCCCTGGTGGCCAGGCCTCACTGGAAGAGTCTGCGTCCGCAGACGCGGAGCCAGGGCGACGAGGAGTGAGCCTCCTCTGCGGGCCGAGGCCGAACACAAGGTTCGCCCCTACGCATCGGGACTGCGGGCTATCTGTGTCCCACGCTTGCCCCATTCTGAGATGTGCCCTCGGGGCGACAGGGGGCGAGAGGGGGTGCTATAATCGCCGGCTGCGGAGGTTGCGCTTTTCCGGACCCCGCCCCGTCGGGGCAAGCGAGCGGAGAGGACAAGGGGAGCGATATGACTGGAGCGGAGATACTCATCAGGTGCCTGGGGGACGCCGGGGTGGACCGGATGTCGGTCCTCTGCGGCAAACGGGCTGAACCCCATTTTGCATCAGGCCAGCATGGCTGGCATGACTCTCACCGATACGCGGAACGAGCAGACCGCTTCCTACATAGCCGACGTGACCGGACGCCTGACCCGCCGGCTGGGGGTGTGCGCTGTGAGCAGCGCTGTGGGCCACACCAACGCCCTGATCGGCGTGCTCAACGCTCACTTCGACGGCGGGCCCATGCTGCTGCTCAGCGGCACCAGCTCGCGCCAGCATTGGGACATGGGCGTCTTCCAGGAAATGGATCACCTGCCGCTGGTGCGGTCCATCACCAAGTACGCCCGGGTGGTGGAACGGGCGGAGAACATACCGGTGTACGTGCGCGAGGCTGTCGGGCGGGCCATCGCGCCCCGGCCGGGCCCGGTACACCTTACTGTGCCCCTGGACGTTCTGGAGGCCGAGGTGCCTGCGGAGCAGGTGCGGTGGGTGCGCCAGCCCCAGGCGCTGGCCACCGCCGTGTCGCCGGGAGACGAGGATCTCGTCCGAGATGCAGCCCGACTGCTGGCAGCTTCCGAGAGGCCGGTCCTGGTGGCGGGCTCTGGCCTCTTCTACGTCCAGGGTGGCCCGGCGCTGGCGGCTCTGGCCTCGGCCCTGGCGCTCCCCGTGGTCACCCCGATCTGGGACCGGGGCGTGGTGGACCGGCCGCAGGACTGGTTCCTGGGGGTGATTGGGGCGGCTAGCGGCAGCGCTTCGATCCTTCCGGACGCTGACCTCATCCTGCTGGTGGGAGCACAGGTGGACTACCGGGTGGGCTACGGCCTCCCGCCCGCCTTCGACCGCGAGACCCGGGTGATCCGCATTACTGCAGACGGGGATCAGCTGCGCCAGGGAGTCGAGCCCGACCTGGCCATCCTGGGCGACCCGGGGACCGTGCTGCGGCAGCTGGCAGAGGAGGTTGAGCGCCAGGGAATGACGCGGGCTTTCCGACCCTGGCTGGAGGAGACGCGGCGCCGGGACCGGGAGTTCCGGCGGGCCTGGCTCGAGGAGCCCGCACCGCCCTCGCCGCCCATGACCGGCCGCCACATGGTGGACGCCCTGAGGCCTTTCCTCGATGAGCAGACGGTATTCCTGATAGACGGCGGCAACATCGGACAGTGGGCCCACATGGTCCTGGCGGCCCGTCAGTACCCCAGTCACTGGCTCACCTGCGGCGCCAGCGGGGTCATTGGGTGGGGTATCGCGGGAGGCATGGCCGCTCGGCTGGCGTACCCGGACCGCAAGATCATCCTGCTCTCGGGAGATGGCTCCTTCACCTTCACTCTGGGCGACCTGGAGCGAGCCTCGGCGCAAGGGCTGCCCTTCGTGGTGGTGCTGGCCGACGACTGCGCCTGGGGTATCGTAGTTAGTGGGCAGTGCGAGGCTTACGGCGAGCAGGGAGTGGTCTGTAGCCGCATGGGCCAGATAGACTACGTGAAGATGGCCGAGTCTTTCGGCTGCCTGGGCATCCGCGCCGAGAGTCCGGACGAGATCGGGCCTGCTATCGAACGGGGCCTGGCGGCGGACGTGCCCACCATCGTACACGTGCCCATCGCCGTGGGCGGACCGGCAGACATCAAGTAGGGATCGAGCACAACAGACGATCGGCGGAGGCCGGCATGTGACCCGAGTCGCTTGCCGCCTGCCTGCGCGTCAGTCTGGTCAGGAGTGAGACATGTCGGAGTACTGGGATACGTTTCTGGGGGCGGGGCTGAAGGAGACCGACCCGGCCATCAGGCGCCTGATTGGGATGGAAGAAGAGCGACAGGCGGGCCGTCTGATCCTCATACCCTCGGAGAGCATGGCGCCGCTGGCGGTGCGAGAGGCCTTGGGGAGCGTGTTCAACAACATCTACGCTGAGGGCTATCCGGCGTTACGGATGATGCAGGATGACGAGGAGCTCCTGCTGGATGTGGAGCACCAGCTGGCCTACTACCGGCGCTACAGCGACGGTCGCTTCTACAAGGGTGCCGAGTATGTGGACATCCTAGAGTCGTTAGCCCAGCGGCGCTGCGCCGACGCTTTCGCCAACGACCTGGTGCCCTCCCAGAACCTGTACGCCAACGTGCAGCCCCTCTCGGGTGCGGTCGCTAACTTGGCAGTCTACGACGCCCTGATGGACCCGGGTGATACCCTCATGGGCATGGACCTGTACATGGGCGGCCACCTCACCCACGGTAGCCAGTTCAACATCTCTGGGCGCCGGTACAAGGTCGTCTCCTACGGAGTGGGAGACGACGGCCAGCTGGACTACGACCGCATCCGGGAGCAGGCCATAGAGGCTCGGCCTAGCGTGATTGTGGCCGGCTTCACCTCCTATCCCTGGGCCCCGGACTGGGTCCGCTTCCGCGAGATCGCCGACGCCTGTGGTGCCTTCCTCATGGCCGACATCGCCCATCCGGCGGGGATGGCCGTCGCCGGTGCCTATCCTAGCCCCGTGGGCTATGCCGATGTCATCACTTTCACCACTCACAAGACGCTGTGTGGCCCTCGAGGAGCGGTCATTCTCACTGCCGACCGCGACCTCAGCCGGCGCATCAACGCAGCAGTGTTCCCTGGCATCCAGGGCGGTCCTCACCCCAACAAGTTCGCCGCCATGGCGGTGGCCTTCCACATAGCCCAGACCGAGCCTTTCCGTCGGCTTATGTTCCGCATCACCGAGAACGCCCGAGCGCTGGCGAGCTCGCTGGAGAAGCGCGGGTTGGTGCTGGCCTACGGAGGCACCAACACCCACCTGCTCCTAGTGGATTTGCGCCAGGTCGAAACGCCTGACGGCTTGCCCCTCCGGGGTGAGACGGCCGTGCGCATCCTGGAGCTGGCTGGGCTGGTGGCCAACAAGAACACCATCCCGGGCGACAACGTCACCGCGCTGGGAAGCGGAGTGCGCCTGGGCACCCCTTGGCTGACGCAGCGCGGCATGGGACCGGAGGAGATGGACCGGGTGGCGGATTGCATCGCCCGGGTGCTGACCAACATCCACCCCTTCTGTTACGCGGGCATGACCTGCGAGCTGCCGCGGGGCAAGATCGAGGCGGACGTCCTCCAGGAGGTTCGCCGCGACGTAGCTGAGTTGGCAGGCCGTGCTCTCACCGATGTGCCTGTGCTCGCAGGGTCTTCTCAGTGCTCCTCAGGGGACGGGCTCGCCCCCGAAGGCCGGCAGCTCTTGCTCGTCCAGGGGCGTCGGGCACGGTCCTTCCTGCGCGAGGCCTGCACCGGCTCGGTCTCTTGCTTGGCCCAGGGGCAGTGGGAGCGGACGCTGCTTCTCGACGCCGACGGTCGGGTGGTGGACGATGTGTATCTCTGCTTCCTGGGCCCCGATTCACGGGGGCGGGACCGGTATCTGATGGCGGTCTCCGCGGAGCGGTGCGCCAAGGTGAAGTTCTGGCTGGAGGGCCTCTCGGACGGGTATACCGTCTTCGACCGGGAGGACATGCAGCGAAAGGTAGAGGGGCCGGTCACGGTGGTGCAGGTTGAGGCGCAGACCGGCGAAGGGGAGATTGCTGCTGCGGTCGCGAGTCTGCGCACTGTCTCGCTAGCCAAAGCGGTGCCGGCCGCAACCGATGCCTTGGCGCTCTACCGCGAAGGGCACCAGGGCCTTTTCGCTCTCACCAAGCCCTACTTCGTGGGGCAGGCGGCGCTGCGCCCGGTGCTGCCCGAGGGGGACAAGCCCGAGTTCTCCTGGCAGCCGTCGGAGGGGAGAGAGCCGCGCAGGACGGTGCTGTACCAGGAGCACCGCCGGCTTGGAGGAAAGATGATCCCCTTCGCTGGGTGGGATATGCCGGTCTGGTATACCAGCGTGGGCGAGGAGCATCGAGCCGTGCGGGAGGCCGCCGGCCTCTTCGACGTCTCGCACATGGGCATTTTCGAGGTCAGCGGCCCTTACGCGACGGCCTTCCTGGATGTGGTGGGCAGCAACTACGCCGGCTGGCTCCAGCCGGGGCAGTCTCACTACTCCTACCTGCTCGATCCGGACGGGAACGTCATAGACGACATCATGCTCTACTGTCTGGAGCGGGGCCGCTACCTGATGGTGGTGAACGCTGCCAACGCCGAGAAGGATTGGGCCTGGCTGAACGCAGTCAACGAGGGCCGAGTGCTGATAGACCGGCGAAATCCCGCCGCTGAGGTGGAGGGCCGGGCCGTACTGCGAGACCTCAAAGACCCGGCCGCGGGCGCCGATGGGCGGGTAGATATCGCTCTCCAGGGGCCGGCCTCACTAGCTACGTTGCAGGCTCTCACTGAGGACCAACGACTGCGAGATGCGCTGGCACGCGTACGCCGAACGGACCTGATTCGGGTGACCCTGGCGGGCATGGACCTGATCGTCGCCCGCACGGGGTACACCGGAGAAGACATCGCCTACGAGATCTTCGTCCATCCCGAGGACGCGGTGCGGCTGTGGAACCAACTGCTGGACAAGGGAGAGCAGTTCGAGGTGAAGCCGTGCGGTCTGGCGGCTCGCGACAGTACGCGCATCGAGGCCGGGCTGCCGCTCTACGGACACGAGCTGAACGGCCCCCTGGGGATACTGCCCCAGGAGGCGGGCTTCGCAGCCTACCTCAAGGCGCACAAGCCCTTCTACATTGGCCGAGAGCCGGTGATGGCGCGGGCTGCCGCCAGCACGCGCCAGCTGGTGCGTTTCCAGGTGGATGAGCCCGGTCAGCGGGCCCTCCGGGGAGGCGATCAGGGGGAGCCGGTGGTCAACCGCAGAGGGATGTACATCGGTCGGGTCACTAGCGCCGCCCTGGTGGGAGGGACGCAGGTCGGTATGGCCCTGGTGGACCGGCGCTATGCCACAGTGGGTACACCGCTGGCCATCTTCCCCGGCGCCGCCCGGGGCGCGGCCAAGGCGCCCGCCGACCTAGCCCAGGGTGACTCAGTGGTCCTGCCCATCGACGCCACGGTAGTGACGCGGTTCCCGGCGCGGGAGCGCCGCGGAGTGCCGGCGAGAGGAGGCTGAACACCCCCGTAGCGGGCTGCCGGGCCGGGGGCGCGACCCCGAGAGACCGCGTCCCCGGCCTTCGCTCGTCGCTGAGGGTCTCAGTCCTCGGGCTGGACGGTAAGCAGTCCCTCGGGGCCGGGCACGAACTCCAGGCGACCTTGGGGGACTCGGGAGGCGATTCGGATTCGCCCCTGGTCCATCGCTTCCAGGAGCACCTGGAACGGCTCCTTGCCGGCCACCCACTTCTCCACCAGCAAGGTGCCATGTCCCGGCAGGATGGTGAAGACGATCTGGCGCGGGTCCTCCGGGTCCTGCAGGGCCTGGGCCCGGCTGAAGGCGGTCTTGATGGCCTGAGCCTGAGCGTCGGTGGCGCAGCCCACGGGATAGCGATGGAAAGCCTCGTCCAGGGGAGCATACTCGGCCACGGAGGGGTCGTAGGCGCCGACGCTGCGGTGGCCATGAAGCTTGGACCGGGCCACTGGCACAGGCGCGGTCACGCCCCACTCCGGGCCTAGCGTGATTCGGGGCAAGGGCTCGTCCAGGTCAATCATCTCCAGGGACTCGGACGAGGGAGGATGGTTGGCCTTGCCTTCGACGTGGCGCACCAGAGCACCCACCCCCTGCGGGCGGACTCCCACGATGACGGCCAGGTCTTCAGTTGAGATGGCGCCCTTATCCACCGGGCGGGCGCTGCCGGTTATGGTAGCGATCAGAGCTTGCAGCTGCGGGTCCCAGGTGGAAAAGCACCCCTCGCTGTACTGACTGGCCACGGCGTCGTTGAGGGCGGGCAGGTGCACCAGTTCGGATATGACCAGCATGCGGGTGAAGAAGTTGCGCTTACCTAACTCCCGGCCTGCCTTCAGCATGGCTTGGGGCGTGTCGAGCGACTGCCAGAGAGAAGCGGGTATGGGCGGCCCGACTACCTCGTGGTTGGTCACCTCGCGGGTGCTGAGGGCGGTAACGATGCGCAAGCCTATGTCACGGTGGAAGGCCTCCAGGTCGTCGGCCGGGCTGCGCGGGTGAGCTCCGGCCAGGTCGAAGTGATAGGCGGCCTCCGGCCGACGGTCGCCTACGACGAGGACGATGCGTATGCACTTGGCCTGCGCCTGCACCAGGCGCAGGAGCGATAGCATCGGGCCGCCGCGGCGGCCCTGCTCGAACAAGACCTCATGTCCCTGAGGGGCGAGGCCGGGGTAGTCGCACAGTTCGCGCCGAGGGGCGGGTTGGGCAATGTAGTGCGCCATTCGGTCGAGGAGGCGCCTGAACTCATCGGGGCGAGCGTGGAGGAAGGTGAAGATGGTGGGCTGGCGGTTGAGCCGGTACCGGCTGCGAGCAGAGAAGATCAGGGCTCGACGCCACGGGAGAGGCTCGCCGAAGGGGGCGGTGGTGATGATGGCGTCCGTGTCCGGGCTCGGTTGTGACTGCACCAACTGCCCCAGGGAACGGAGAGCCGAATTGAGGCCGTCCAGGACTCCCTCCAAGAGGGGCGTGGTGGCGCCAGGTACCAGAGCGATGCGCGATTGACGGAGCCAGGGGTGAACCAGTTCCTCGGTGTGCTCAAGGAGGTTCTGCATCTGGTGTCTCTTCCCGGTCATGAGGCCGAAGAGACAGCCGATGGACTGCCGGGGCCATCCGATAGGTCCGCGTCCGAGCCCGGCGTCGTCTCCCAGCCTTCGAGGTGAAACAGCCGTACGAACCAATCCCCCAGCCTGGGGGACACGACATTCACACAGTGCAACAGGCGTCCCTGGGGCGGCAGGATGACCTCAGGCGGGCGCCGGTGAAGAGCTCTGACTATGGCATCTGCCACCCTCTCGGGCGGAATCTTGGCGGAGATGGCCGGCACCCGCAGCGACTCGATGAGGGGCGTGTCTACCCGCCCAGGGAAGACGGCGGTCACCGCCACCCCACTTCCCCGCAGATCCTGACGGATGGACTCAGCCAACCCACCCACGGCCGCCTTGGCGGCGACGTAGGGCGCGTCGAGAGGCAAGCCCTTCTTGCCGTCTAGAGAGGTCACCATGATGAGGTGTCCCTGCTTCCGGGCCAGCATGTGAGGGAGCACGGCCAGGAGAGGGTAGAGGGTGCCGTAGAAGTTGACGGCCATGGAGCGCTCGACATCGGCCACGGTCAGCCTGGTAGCGTGGGCACGGACGTAGGCACCAGCACAGGTGACCAGGATGTCGGCCCGGCCCCACCGGTCCAGTGCTGCCTGCACGAACCGCTCGGCCTGCTCTCGGGAGGTGACGTCCGTAGGCAGGGCTTCTGCCTCTACCCCGAAGGCTCGAGCCCGGTGCGCCACCTCTTGCAGAGCTCCTTCCCTGCGCGCTGCTAGGGCTAGGTTGACGCCCCGCTGGGCCAGAGCCAGGGCGGTACACTTGCCGATGCCGCTGGATGCGCCGGTGATCAGGGCCACCCGGCCTTGGAGCAGCGACCTGGAATTCATCTCTGAGTAGCCCCCATGGCGAGCCTATTGTACACGGCGGGCGGGATGTCGGCACGTGCCCGATGGGCAAGGCCCCGGCTCGACCGAGCTGGGGCCTCTAGTATCTTCTCCAGAACGGATAGCTTAGAGAGTGAGCCCCGAACCCGGTTCGGGGCTGGCCCTGGCGCTACGGCTTCCAGTGTTCCCAGACCCGCCCCACCAGATCGGGCCCGGGCCTGAGGGTGGGCTGGCCGGGCTGCCACCCCGAGGGGGTGACCTCGCCGGTCGCGATGACGTGTTGGTAGGCCCTAATCTGGCGCAGCAGTTCGTCGGGGTTGCGCCCCACTTCCGGAGTCAGGACTTCCATGGCCCGAATGACCATGTCCGGGTCTATGATGAAGCGGCCCCGAATGTCTACCCCGGCGGCCTCATCGTAGACGCCGTAGACGCTACCGATCTTCCCGCCGGCATCGGAGAGCATGGGGAAGGGCACGCCGCCTTCCACCATCTTGGACAGCTCCTGTTGCTGCCAGATCTTGTGAACGAATCGGCTATCGGTGCTCATGGCGAGCACCTCGACGCCCAGCTCCTGCAGCTGGCCGTATCGAGCGGCGACCGCCGCCAGTTCGGTGGGTCAGACGAAGGTGAAGTCGCCCGGGTAGAAGCATAGGACGACCCACCTGCCCTTGTAGTCTGAGAGCCGAATGGGCTTGAACCCGTAGTCTCTCACGAAAGCGGTGGCCTCGAAATCCGGTGCCGGCTTACCCACTGACGCTAGCATCTTGGCAGTCTCCGCGGCTCTGGTTGGGGTTGGGGAAGCAACCGATTGGCCCTCAGGCACTATGGGCCCTCGGGCCGGGGTGACACAGCCGTCCTTCAACTCTGGCATTGATACCTCCTTGTGATGGCAGCCTTGCCACTGCACCACCTACCAATGTGTAGCAGCGCCAGTCTACACAGAGCCATCCGGCAGGTCCAGCGCCTCCGAGGGAGAGCGCAGCGTCATAGCCCACCGCATAGGTTAACCCCTGCTGGGGCGAGTGGTCGCGCCGAAGGGCATTCGGCTCCTGGAGCAAATCGCGGGAACCGCCACGCAAACATGGTGGCTCCTGCGGGGGCGCGGTCGCGCGGGCCTCCCGGGCATGCGGCCACTCACGGCACCCGCCGGGCACTGGGGACACGCTGCGGCTCTACCGCCTGGCTCGCTCCACCGGAGTAACGGCCGAGCCGCGGCCATGAGCCGCCCGTGGCTGCCCTGCTCGGCATCCACACCGGGCCGGTGGGGTCTAGGTCGCCCAGGATCATGCCCTGATCGCTGCAGACGTAATCAATGGGCTTCTCCCCCACGCGGCTGGTGACCCTGGCGCGAGAGCTGTACCCGGTGCCGTCGTGGAAGCGCATGAGCCGGGCGGCCGCACCGGTGACCCTTGGCATCACGGGCTCGGGAGTGGAGGGGGCTCGCGCAAGTCCAGGACGAGACCCGGGTTGCCGGCGATGGTGTCAGCGCCGCGCACGACGATCTCGCTGTCGGCAGCGGCGAACCAGGGGTTCTGAATGGCGTTGCCGCAGCTGCTACGGCAGGCGCGCCCGGCTCACGGCAACGGAGGAAGCGAGAGGCGTGCCCTCTTGGGCCTCATTGGTGACCTCAGGCGGTAGGTGACGAGGATGGTGGCCACAAGGGAGGTGGCAGCGGGCAGGGCAAGTGAGGGGGCGGGAGACGTCAGGGCGGCGCAGCCGGAGAGGGCCACATCACCGGCAGCGCCGGCCAGACGAGGAGTCTAGGCAGGCAGATGCCTCCTGGACGAGAGCCGCGGCAAGCGGCTGAAGTGGCCCGGGTCAGGCCGGCGTGCCACGGCCAAGGCGGGTCGCTCCTGAACTGTCGGCTTCTGCCTCTGGCCGGACGATCCTGCCGCAAAGGAACTCAGCTCTCGCCTCGGAGCTGGCTCCGCATCTTCTTGGCGCCCACCATCCCCATTAGGGTGGTGAGCATGAAGCCCATCGCGGTGAAGAAGGCGATGGCGACTTTGGTGACGTCCACCACGGGCTCGACGCGGACACCGCCGGGAGAGGCCACCACCACGGCGACGGGGCGGGAGAAGGTCTTGCCTCCTCCTCCGGAGCCAAACCCGGCACCTTGCGTATCCGGCTCAGAGCCAGACCCCGTGCCGCCGCCCATGCCGAACCCGAGGACGGCCAGCACCTCCGCCGTGGGTATTACCGTCTGCTCCCCCTTCTCCACCGGCTCCCCGTACACCCGGGTCACGCCGGCCGTGTCCAGGAACTCGCCGATCAGGTCGTGAACGGTGGAGGCGGCGTCGCCTAGCCCGCCAAGCTCTTGACCTGGGATTTCAGCCTGTTGGTTCACTTCTGTACCTCCCTTACGTTGATCTACTCCTGGGTGCCCACCGGGACAATCCGGCCAGCAGAATCACCGCCGCGCCCAATAGGATCATGACCTGGACCCAGCGGGTCACGTCCCTGATGGGGAGTACCTGCGCCCGTCCGTCAGGCCCGGTGACCTCCACCGCCACCGGACGGCTCCATATCAGCCCGCCCAAGCTTCCGGGAAGCCGGCAGGAGATGGAGCGGGCTAGCGGGACCAGCCTCCATTCCCCGGCGGTCACCACCCGTCCGGCGCCGGTCTGAATCGAAATCAGGCGATCACGCATTAGCGACCTCCCACGCTCGGATGGGGCCGCAGTTTCCGGCGAGCCTCTCCAGCGGGCCATACTAGATGCTTCATTATCGCTGTCAAGGTGGATTGACAGGTCACCGGCGTGCCGAAGCACGGGCGGGCTGGTCAGGAGATGAAGCGAGTTGCCCTGTGTGATTTCGACGGCACCATCACCAGCGCCGACGTCACCAATACGCTATGCGAACGCTTCATCCCTCACCATCAGGAGGAGCGGAGGCGCCAGCCTCGACGCTGGGAGGCGGGGGTATCAGCGCCGTGGCGTGGGAGGAGCTGGCCTACTTGAGACTCTGGCAGACGTGGTTGTGTGGCGCATCCGGCAGGCCGGGTCGCCTGCCTCATGAAGGGACCGAGGGGAGAGAAGCTTGAGGGAGGGCTTTGGCCCTCCCCCGGCGAGTCCCAGGAGCCCTGAGCTACTAGCTCTTGAAGAACATCTGGCAGGTGTTGAAGGCCAGGGCGTTGGAGCCAGGAATATGGTCAGGCACGTTGCGCAGGTTGTTCTTGACTACCATGAACCGACCATAGTCCGACTCATTGAGCATGCCCACCATCCACAGGTTGTCCGCATGGTTAGCACAGGCTTCCTTGATCAGCTGGTTCCGCCTGTCAATGTCGGTCTCGCCCAAGCACTGCTCGTAGATGGACTGCAGTTGCTTGATCTCCTCCGGTGGCTCGAGCCCTTCCTGACCTCCACTCTGGTACCACAGAGCCCAGGCGTAGGCCCAGTGGGTGGCACTGGCCTCCACGCAGAAGAGGCCGAGCAGCTGAACCGGGGTCTGCGTCTTGTGGCCGGCATTGAAGATGTAGGAGGAGACGTCGTGCTCCAGAGCCTGCGTCTGGGCCACCCAGAGCTGGCGTTCCATGGGCTTGTTGGTGATCTCGATCCCCACGTCTTTCCAGTACTCCTTGGTCAGCTCATGGGTCTCGGTGATGCTAAAGAGCTTCTCATCGAAGATGAAGTTGATCAGCGATAGGCGCTTGCCATCGGGCCGAAGGCGAAAACCTTCGGCGTCCCGCTGATCGAGGCCCAGGCCGTCTAGGAGGGCATTGGCCTTGTCGGGATCGTACTCTAGGAAGGCGGTCGAGAACCGCTCCTCCCACCAGATGCTGCTCTGGGCCACCGTGGCCTGGGAGGGTGGGCAGAGACCCTTGTGGACGATGTCGGAGATCTCCTGCCGATCAACCGCATGGGACATGGCCACCCGGAAGTCCTTCTCCAGGAACAGCTCCCGCAAGTATTGGTCCCGGTGGGCATAGTTGAAAAAGAAGGTGGCCAGGTTGCTACCGGCGTTGTCCTCTAGGATGACCCGGTAACCGCCCTTCTCCTCGTTCTCCTTGACCACCGGGTAGTTCTGCACGTTCTCGATGCGGCGGGACTCGAAGTCGGCGTCCCCGGCGATGGCCTTGAGCAGGATGGCCTCAGGGTCGGGCAACAGAGTGCGCTCGATCCGGTTGATGTAGGGGAGCTGGTTCCCGGCCGGGTCCACCTTGTAGTAGTAGGGATTGCGTTCCCAGATCTGCACCGGTTGGTCCACGTGATTGGTGGGGTTCCAGGCCATCACATCAGGGGTGCCCGGGTTGTCGGCGAAGGCAGTCTTGGCCCCGAAGAGATCGGTCCAGGTGTCGAACCCCTCTTCTGCCATGGCTGCCTCGAGTTCCTCTTTTGTCGCATACTTGGGGTGGAACTTCTTCAGGTAGTGGGCGGGCTGGAACATGCGGAAGGTGGAGAGGTGGTCGTAGAAGGCGCCGTACGGCTCCACCCAGGTGATGGTGAAGGTGTAGTCGTCCACCTTCTCCACTACCCCCAGCTCACCGGCTCGTTTGAGGGCGGAAGGTTTGGCAGGGGTGAGTTCATCGTTAAGGATGATGTCCTCATACCAGAACATGACGTCGTCGGTGGTGAAGGGAGCCCCATCGGACCACTTCATGCCCTCGCGCAGGTAGATGGTGATGGTCTTGCCGTCCTCGGAGAACTCCCAGCCCTTGGCCACGTTGGGGACGATGACCCCTTCGGGGTTGAACTTGCCGAACAGCTCATGGGTCTTGTAGCTGTTCTGCCAGCGGTCGGCAGCGCCCATATGGAGCTGGCGCCAGACGCCGCCGTACTGGCCGATCTCCTCTACCACCTCGACGACCAGGGGTTCCTTGGGCAGGCGCTCGTCCACCGGCGGCAGCTTGCCTTCGGCCACCAGGGCAGCCAGTTCGGGAGCTTCGCTGTACTTGCTGGTGGGCGTGGCCGGTGGAGCAGTGGCCTCCGCTGGGGCAGCGGTGGGGGCGACGGTGGCCTCGACCGCTCCTGGAGTGGCGGTCGGCGCCGTGGGTGCAGGGGCGCAGGCGGCCAGAGTGGCCGTAGTGGCTACGCCACTGATGTACAGGAACTGCCGGCGAGTGAGTCGGCTAGACATGTCGTCCTCCTCTCTTCTCTTCGCTTGCGAGACTGCCGAGCGCCTATCAGTAGCTCCCAGGATGCCGACATAAGTGTAGTCCACAGGAGGGCCATCTTTCAAGGGGCCTACAGACCTGCGCCTCCTTGAGGCCGCGTCAGCGGCTCTCCCATGCTGCCTGCTTGTCCCGGGGACGGAGGCTAAGCGTGGAGCCGGCTGGGGCAGAGGACCTAGAAGCCGGGGGAGGGTGCCGACCCTCCCCCAAGCGTGTAGCCAAGCTAGCCAAGTGCTAGCTCTTGAAGAACATCTGCGAAACGTTGAAGGCTAGGGCGTTGGAGCCGGGGATGTGGTCGGGCACATTGCGCAGGTTGTTCTTCACCACCATGAAGCGCCCGTAGTCCGACTCGTTGACGACGCCGATCATCCACAGGTTCTCGGCGTGGTTGGCGCAGGCCTGCTTGATGAGCTCGTTGCGTCTCTCGACACTGGTCTCGGCCATGCACTGCTCGTAGATGGACTGGAGCTCCTTGATCTTCTCAGGGGGCTCTACCCCCTCCCGCCCCCCACTCTGATACCAGAGAGCCCAGGCGCGGGCCCAGTGGGTGGAGCCGGCGGACACGCAGAACATCACCAACTGCTGAATGGGGGTCTGGGTCTTGTGGCCGAAGTTGGCAATGTAGGCCGAGAGGTCATGCTCCAGGGCAGCAGTCTGTACCTCCCATAGCTGGCGGTCCAGGGGGTTGTTGACCACGTTCACCCCTACGGCGTTCCAGTAGTCCTTGCTCAGCTCTGCCATCTCCACCGCGGAGGTGCGGGCCTCGTCGAAGATGTAATTGATGAGCATCAGCCGCTGGCCGTCCGGCCGCAGCCGATACCCTTCGTCGTCACGCTGATCGAGGCCCAGGCTGTCAAGCAGCTCGTTGGTCTTGTCGGGATCGTACTCGATGTAGTTGGTGCTGTACCATTCCTCCCACCAGATGCTGCTCTGGGCGACGGACACCTGGGAGGGCGGGGTGAGGCCCTTGTGCACGATGTCAGCTATCTCCTGACGGTCAAGGGCGTGGGACATGGCCACGCGGAAGTCCTTCTCCAGGAACAACTCCCGCAGGTACTCGTCCTGGTGGGCGTAGTTGAAGAAGGTGGTGCCGATGTTGCTACCGGCGTTGTCCTCCAGGATGACCCGGTAGCCACCCTTTTCCTCGTTCTCCTTGACCACCGGGTAGTTCTGCACGTTCTCGATGCGGCGGGACTCGAAGTCGGCTTCCCCGGCGATGGCCTTGAGCAGGATAGCCTCGGCGTCGGGCAGGAGGGTGCGCTCCAAGCGGTTGATGTAGGGCAGCTGGTTCCCGGCCGGGTCCACCTTGTAGTAGTAGGGGTTGCGCTCCCATACCTGCACCGGTGCGTCCACGTAGTTGGTGGGGTTCCAGGGCATGAAGTCGGGGGTGCCCGGATTATTGGCGAAGGCGGTCTTGGCCCCGAAGAGGTCGGTCCAGGTGTCGAACCCCTCTTCCTTCATCGCCGCTTCCAGTTCTTCCTTGCGAGCGTACTTGGCGTGAAACCGCTTCAGATAGTGGGCTGGCTGCCACATCCTGAAGGTGGATAGGTGGTCGTAGAAGGCACCGTAGGGTTCCTCCCACGTGATGGTGAAGGTGTAGTCGTCCACCTTCTCCACTACCCCCAGCTTTCCGGCGCGCTGGAGCTGAGAAGGTTTGGCGGGCGTCAGTTCGTCGTTGAGGATGATGTCCTCGTACCAGAACATGACATCGTCGGTGGTGAAGGGAGCCCCGTCGGACCACTTCATGCCCTCGCGCAGGTAGATGGTGATGGTCTTGCCGTCATCGGAGAACTCCCAGCCCTTGGCCACGTTGGGGACGATGACCCCTTCGGGGTTGAACTTACCCAGGAACTCGGCCGTCTTGTAGTAGTTCTGCCACAGGTCGGTGGTGCCCATATGGAGCTGGCGCCAGACGCCGCCGTACTGGCCGATCTCCTCTACCACCTCGACGACCAGGGGTTCCTTGGGCAGGCGCTCGTCCACCGGCGGTAGCTTGCCTTCGGCCACCAGGGCAGCCAGTTCGGGGGCTTCGCTGTACTTGCTGGCGGGCGTGGCCGGTAGCGCAGTGGCCTCCGCCGGGGCAGTGGTGGGGGCCTCAGTGGGCGCGGCAGTGGCTTGGGCAGGAGCCGTGGTCGGCTCAGGCGCCATGGTAGGGGCGCAGGCGGCCACTGTGACGCTGGCGGCTACACCGCTGACGTAAAGGAACTTGCGGCGAGTCAGTCGCTTTCGCATCTCCTTACCTCCCGTGCTCTCTGGGCAGTTGGCCGTCGGAACGCAATGATCTGTCGCGCTAGTCTAGCCTATGGCGACACGTTTCTCAAGGGGGCTGGAAAAGCGGGGTGCGAGTCAAGATCTAGGCAGACCGGATAGCATGGTTGAGGGGGCGCCGCTTGCCCGCTATAATGCGGCGTCAGTCAACGGAGGCAGCCATGGCGGTCCTGCGCGCTGGTTTCGCGTCGTCGGAGATAACGCCCAGCATCGGCACGCCGCTCGGGGGCTACCTGGGCCGGCCCCAGTTCCGGGCGGTGGGCATCCACGATCCGCTCTTCGCCAAGGCGGTAGCGCTGGAAGACGGGGAGCGGCGGGCGCTCGTCTACTCGTTGGACCTCCTGGGGCTGACGCAGCACCGGGCGGAGCGGATCGCCGGCGCGGTGGCGCGGGCCTGCGGCCTGGCGCCGGACCAGGTGCTCATGGCGTGCACCCACACGCACTCGGGCCCGAACACCCTGCCTCTGCGCGGCATCCCGGACGTGGAAGAGAGCTACTTTGACTACCTCACGGCGCAGATGATCGTCGCCGGGAGAGCTGCTCTCAGAGGGCTTCGCCCGGTCACCCTGCTGGTAGGCCAGGGGCGCAGCGACGTGGCCGCCAACCGGCGCGCAGGCACTGGGGAGTCCATCAACCTGCGGGAGAACCCCAGCGGAGTCTACGACGACACCCTCCTGACTCTGCGCTTCCTCGAGGCCGACTCGGAGCGGACCCTGGGGGTGATCTCGATCTACGGTTGCCACCTTACGGCCCTGGGTCCCGGCAACATGCTGGTCTCCGCTGAGTGGGCCGGCCTGGCCATGGGGGCTCTAGAGGAGGAGCTGGGCTGCCCTTGTGTGTTTCTCAATGGCGCCTTCGGCAATACCAACCCCCGCGGACGCGATGAGACCTGGTCCCGCACCGAGGAGATCGCCGAGACGTTCCGGCAAGACTGCCTGGCGGCACTAGCTGGGGCCAGGCCGGAACCAGGGCTCCCGGTCGGTACGGCGCCGGTGGTGGTGCATCTGCCATTGGCTCCCTTGGCGACGGAGGAGGAGGCGGCGGGGATCATCCGGGAGGCGGAAGCTGCCCTGGCGGCGCCGGCGGACGAGGTAACCCGACGGGTGGCCGAGGTGCGCCTCTCGTATGCCCGAGCGGTGCAGGCGTGTCGGGCGGCCGGAACGGCGGTGGAGTGGCGGGATGCACGACTCATGGGGCTCAGGGTGGGCCCGGTGGCCTTCATCGGCATGCCGGGAGAGGTCTTCGCCGAATACGGGCTATGGCTCAGAAGGGAGTCGCCCTTCCGGTACACTATGGTCCTGGGCAACGTGGGGTACGAGACCGGCTACCTGCCCACACAGCAGGCGTTTGCGGAGGGAGGCTACGAACCCAACTCGTTCGTGTACTTCTCTGAGCAAGGCTACTCGGGCGGCATCGAAGGCGTGCTGATGGAGGGCGCGCGGGAGGTGCTGAGCCGGCTGGCGGCGCTCGGA
Source organism: Anaerolineae bacterium (assembly GCA_013178015.1). Classification (NCBI taxonomy): domain Bacteria; kingdom Bacillati; phylum Chloroflexota; class Anaerolineae; species Anaerolineae bacterium. The sequence continues at coordinate 92,854 of JABLXR010000006.1, read as the reverse complement.
TGAGGAAGATGTGCACCTGGAGGGAGCGATACCATGTGGAAGCTGGCCATAATCACTGACGAAGTCAGCCACGACTTCGAGCAGGCCCTGGACATGATCAAGGACTGGGGCCTGAAGTACGTGGAGTTGCGCACCACAGACAAGACCAACCTTGCCGACCTGGACGACCAGGGGGTGGCGCGGGTAAAGAAGCTGCTGGATGACCGGGGGCTGGAGGTGGTGGCCTTCGCCTCTCCTTTCCTCAAGTGCTACTTGCACGAGCCCAAGGCGGGGCCGGCCGGGGACGCTTTCTTCTCCCAGGCCAACACCTACGAGGAGCATCTTGGCATCCTCAAGCGGTTGGGGGAGTTGAAGAAGGTCTTTGGCGTGGCCATGACCCGCTGTTTCTCTTTCTGGCGCGAGGACGACCCGAAAGCCGTCTTCGACGAAGTGGTGGAGCGACTGCAGCACTCGGTGAAGCTGGCCCAGGAGTACGGGCTGGTGCTCGCGATGGAAAACGAGAACTCCTGTAACGGCGGCACCCCGGATGAGGTGCGGGACCTGGTGCACGCGGTGGATTCGCCCGCCCTAGGGGTGATGTGGGACGGTGGCAATGCCCAGTGGGCTGGGGTCGAGGCCTATCCCACCGGCTACGACATGGTGAAGGACCGCATCTACCACGTGCATGTGAAGGACATCGTGGTGGAGGACGGCAAGCGGCACGGCACGGTCATGGGCCAGGGGCTGGTGGACTTCCGGGGGATGTTCCAGGCCATGAAGGCAGACGGCTACCAGGGAGGTGTGTCTCTTGAGCCCCACTTCCAGGCCGGGGAGCCCGGCCCACCGGACAAGGTGAAGGCCTGTGTGGTGAACCTGCGGAACCTGGTGTCCGACCTTGGGATCGAGTGGGAGTAGTGGGGGGTGGGGAGCGGATAGGCATACCGATCGTCGGCGTCCAACCCGACCGGTAGCCGTAACCCCCAGTCGCCACTGTCCACTGGGTCAAGTGGCAGCAGGGCGGGGAAAGTGATAGCATAGGTTCTGTGGCGGCAGTGTCCAAAGCCAGGGAGGTCAAGAAGAGCAACGATTTCAGCGAGCCGGTGCTGTTGCTGAACGGCAATTTCGAGCCGCTCAACGTCTGCAGTACCAGGCGGGCCATGAAACTACTGGTATTGGGCAAGGCTAACGTGGTGGAGAACGGCCGGGGCGAGGTACGCACGGCGAGGGCAGTCTACCCTCGGCCCTCGGTGATTCGTCTCAACTACGTGGTGCGTCGCCCGCGTCCTCGGGTGCGGTTGAGCAAGCGCGAGGTCTTCCGCCGGGATAGTTACCGCTGCGTCTATTGCGGAGAGCGGATACCCCAACCTACGGTAGACCACGTCATCCCTCGGCATCGTGGTGGGCCGCACTCCTGGGAGAACCTGGTGACCGCCTGCCCGGCGTGCAACCGCAAGAAGGGGGGTCGGACGCCGGAAGAGGCGAACCTGCCTCTTCGTTGGCAGCCTTACGAGCCCAGTTCGAGCCTGGATTACTTGTTTGGGCATTACCTTACCCAGAATGAGGAGTGGCGCCAGTTCCTTAAGGGGTGGTAGCCACACCGACCGAGCATAGAGGTGCCGGAGGCTTGAGGGTCTCCGGCACTGGCGCTGTCGGCGCGGTCGCAATCTAGCGCTCGCGCGGGGGCTGCGGCCGTCCCTCGAACTCAGCCAGGAACTGCTCGGCGGCGTAGGCCGCATTGGCGCCGGAGCCGGTCGCCACCACTACCTGGGCCCAGGCGCCCGAGACGGCTTCTCCCGCAGCCAGCACCCCAGGCACATCGGTGCGACCGTCCATGTCGGCGATCAGGTAGCCGTACTGGTCGGTAGCCACGGCTCCCTGGAGGAAGCCGGTGTTGGGCACGCTGCCCACGAAGATGAACACCCCGTCCACCTCCAGCCAATCGCGGGCTCCCGTCTTCACGTGGCGGAGGGCAACGCCCGTCACCGCCTGCTCTCCCACGATCTCGTCCACGATGGTATCCCAGATGGGATGGATCTTGGGATTGTGGTAGGCGCTTTCCTGCAGCACCCGGTCAGCGCGCCACTGGTCCCGGCGGTGGATGATGTAGACCTTCTCGGCCCACCGGGTGAGAACGAGGGACTCCTCTATGGCCGAGTCTCCCCCGCCCACTACCGCCACGGTCTTCCCTCGGAAGAAGAAGCCATCGCAGGTAGCGCAGTAGGACACTCCTCTGCCAGCAAACTCACGCTCCCCGGGCACGTTGAGCTTCCGCCGGGAGGTGCCCGGGGCCAGGATGACCGACAGGGCCTCGATCTCCTCGGTCGATGTTCTCAGCCGCAGAGGGCGGTCGCTGAAGTCCACCGCGGTGACGACGTCCAGCATGAACTGAGCCCCAAACCGCTCAGCCTGCTGCTGCATCAGCAGGGCGAGCTGGGCCCCGTGCACCCCTTCCGGGAAGCCTGGGTAGTTGTCAACGTCCGTGGTGAGAAGCAGCTGTCCGCCCACGGCCTGACCGGCGATGACGAGGGGTTGTCTCTGGTAGCGGCCGGCATAGATGGCGGCGGACAGCCCCGCGGGGCCGCCTCCCACGATGACCACGTCGTGGTACATGGACACGTCCTCCGGTGGGTGTACTCGGCGAGCATTGTAGTCCTCGAGACCGAGGCTATCAAAAGAGGAGGGGCGTGCCCACCTGGGCACGCCCCCTGCCAGGAAGCGCTGCAGGAAAGGCTGATCTAGCCTTTGGTCACCATTACGCTGACGGCGCCCTCCGTCTCGGAGGGTAGCACCATGACACTGAGACTCTCGTCATCTTTGCTGTAGCTGGCCGAGCTCATGCCCTCCATCAGGTCCTCGGAGTCCTGAGTCCATCCGGCTGCTGTAAGGGTGTCCTCATACCACTGGAGCACTTCCTCGTCGGTGGCCTTGACTTCGTACATGGCCATCTCAGAGCTGACGAAGTAGCCACTGCTGGAGAGAGCCCCCTCCATGATGGGGATGGTCTCTTCGGCCGCGAACTCCTCCGGCGGCTGAATGCTCAGGGGCTGGTTCAAGCTCAGCAGTTCCCAGATCATGTCCAGCACGGCCTGTTCCTCTTCCTCGCCCATCACGTCCCCTTCAGCGTGCATGACGAGCTTGACGACATACCTGCCGTCTTGCGTGATCCACAGCTCGCCCTCGGCTTCGGAGATGTCTAGTTCGCCCTCCCAGCCCCTGAAGGAGGTCTCGTCGAAGGCATAGCGATCGGTGACCATGCCGTTGACCGTCTCGCCGCGCTGCACCAGCCGCGGCTCCTCGATGGAGTTCAGGGTCTCCTCGCCCATCATCAGAAAGTCTGAGGCCATCGAGTCCACGCTCCCAGCCTCGTCCGCCTTGGTGTGCATCCAGCCTTCGCCGAACGACATCCAGGAATCCGACCCTATCGTGACCATGTGGATAGACGTCTCTTCGCCAGACTCCTCCATCCCGGACATTGACATGCGCTGGGCGTTGTTGACCCGGTCTACCTCGAAATTGATCGTGACGTTCATTAGAAGAGTCCCGTCCTCGATGGAGGTGATCCGGAGGTCCATGACAGCCGAGTAGCTGTCCACGCCCTCCAGGGAGGCCATGGAGGGCACCTCCACTTCGGTGACGGCAGTGGGCGCGACGGCAGCCGCTGTGGTCGCAGTAGCCTCGGCGGCGGCCGGCTCGGTCGGGCTGATGCCGGGCGGCGTGGCGGTAGGGCTCTCCGGAACGGGCGTGGCGGTGGCAGGCGGCGCCTGGGTGGGCGTCGCCGTTGCCTCATCGCCCCCTCCGAAGATGCTGGCGGGCCCGCAAGCGAGCAAAAGCAGAACCACCAGGGCGCAGGTGACGACTACGGCGGGCTTTCTCAGAGTCATGGTGTATCTCCTTGTTGGCTCCCGTCGGTGCCCATGCCCCTGGTGGACGTGGCCGCCGAGCAGGCGCGTGCAGGTGAGACCACTTAGGGAACTCGGTGTCGCTCCCTTAGGCACGCGATCTCAGGGTATAGCCGCTTGATGGCCCTGAGTCTGAAGGCACGGCCGCTCTCTGTCAAGCTAGGGGCTGTGAGGGCGCCGTGAATATGCCGTAGAGGGGGCGTAAAGACTGTCAACAGCTGCTGGCGTCGGCGATGCCACACGGAACGATGACCAGCAGCCTCCTATCGCACGCAATCGCCCGTCTGGGCTCATCACGGACTGCTCTGGTCAAATGGATAGTTGCCTTGGGGCTGGACCTGGCCTATCCTGCGCTATCTTGCCCCTCCAACCGAAGCTTCTCGGAGGCTCTGAGGCCATGGCAACACCCAAGGTCGAGCTAGTCCATGACAGGCGGCAATTGGAGGAGTTCGTCACCTTTCCCTGGACGCTATACCGAGACGACCCCTTCTGGGCTCCTACGTTCTTCCGGGAACGGATGCAGTTCTTCGACCCTCACCATAACCCCTTCTTCCAGCACGCTGAGGTTCAGCTCTTCCTGGCTCGGCTGGACGGGCAGGTGGTGGGGACGGTAGCTGCCATCGTGGACGAGATGCACAACGCCTATCACAACGAGCGGGTAGGCTTCTTCGGGCACTTTGAATCGGTGGATGACCGCGAGGTAGCTGCAGCCTTGCTGCAGTCGGCTTCCGACTGGGTGGCCACCAGAGGGATGACGGCCATTCGTGGGCCGATGAATATGTCCACCAACCACGAGTGCGGCCTTCTGGTGGACGGGTTCGATTCCCCGCCCGTGGCCATGATGACCTACAACCCTCGGTACTACGAGGAGCTGATCACCGGCTGTGGTTTCCAGAAAGCGATGGACCTGTACGCCTACCTGATCTCCACCAACATCTATGGCGAGAGCGCCGAGAACCTGCCCCAGAAGGTGCTGCAGTCGGCGGAGCGGCTCAAGCGCGAGGGCTCGATCACCATCCGACCGGCGCGCTTGGAAAGCTTCGCGGAGGAGCTGGTGCGAGCCAAGCGGGTCTACAACTCGGCCTGGGGACGGAACTGGGGATTCGTGCCCATGACCGACGCCGAGATCGAGCATCTCGCTCAGGGCCTGCGTCGCTTTCTGGACCCTGACATGGTGTTCTTCGCCGAGCACAATGGCGAGCCAGTAGGCATCTCGGTGGCCATCCCCGACGTGAACGAGCCACTTCGCCGCGCGTATCCCCGTCCGGGGGGGAGCATGGCGCGCTTCCTGTATGATGGGGTCCGGTTTCTCTGGGCTCGCAGGACGCGGCCTCGCCTCTTCCGGCTGCTAATCATGGGGGTAGTGGAGGAGTACCGCAACCGGGGCATAGACGGTGCTTTCTACGTGGCCACGGCCCACGCTGCCTTGGCCAAGGGGTACAAGCAGTGTGAGATGTCCTGGATCCTGGAGAACAACGTCATGATGAACCGCATCATCCAGCGGCTGGGCGGGAAGGTATACAAGACCTATCGCATCTACGAGAAGGCCGTGCGGCCTCCCGCAGTCTCCGGATCTGCCCGTACCACAGACGGCCCCTCGTAGGGGCGGAGCACCGTGTCCGCCCAGGGCAGGCGCGTTGGCCTGCCCCTACGCCATGTGCCTGGTCAGTGCCCGGCGCAGAACCTCGGCCTTGCGGTCCACTTCCTCCGGACCGTCGCCCATCTTGACCCCGAAAGCCGAGCCGAGCCCAGCGTCCACCACGCCGATGCTCACGTTGATGGCCCGAGCGAGCAGGTCGTCGGTCTGCGGCAGCATGCCCTTGCGGTAGGTCACTCCTCCGCCCCGCTCCCGATAGATGGGGCAGTTGAAGGGACAGCCTTCCGGGGTGACAGTGCGTTGCTCCAGGATCTGCTCCATGTTGGTGTAGACGTGCCAGCCCGACTCGGCCACCACCTTAGTGCCCAACTCCGACGCCACCGCCCGAGCGGTCCGCTCATCGGGCAGTAGCAGAGTCAGAATGGTGGCCAGCTCGCCCTCTGGGTCGGTAATCTCGCGAAACTCGAGCCCGGAGATGTCCTGAAGCTGGGCCTTGAAGCGAGCCTTGTTGGCCCGCAGATGATTCCTGATCGCGGGCAGACGGCGCAACTGGGCCCGAAGCACGGCGCCAGTCAGCTCGGTCATGCGGAAGTCCAACCCGATCAGAGGCCGGTGCCCGATCTCTACGCCCACGCGCCCCGGGCTGTGTCCCTGGTCGTGGAAGGCGAAGGCACGCCGGTAGATGTCCTGGTTGGCAGTAACCACCATGCCGCCATCGCCCGCGGTGATGGTCTTGTACACATTGAAGCTGTAGATGCCGGCCTCGCCGATGGAACCTACCATGCGGCCCCGGTAGGAGGCGCCGAAGGCCTGGGCGCAATCCTCCAACAGGAGCACGCCGTGGCGGTCGGCCACGGCCCGCAGCTCGTCTAGCCGGGCAGGGTTGCCCAGCATGTGCACCGCCAGGATGGCCTTGGTGCGAGGGGTGATCCTGCGCTCGACATCGGCCGGATCTAGGTTGAGGGTCCGATCCACCTCGGCCAGGATGGGCACGGCGCGGGAGTAGACCACCGCGGACATGCTGGCCACGAAGGTATAGCCGGGTACGATGACCTCGTCGCCCGGTCCGACGCCGAGAGCGGCCAGGGCGGTTAGGAGGGCGCTGGTGCCGGAGTTCACTGCCACAGCGTAGGGAACGCCTACTATCTCGGCTACTTCGCGTTCCAGCTGCCAGACCTTGCGCTGAAACCGAGGATCGTCCTCGCGTCCATAGCGGTACAGGTGGCCCGACTCGAGCACCTCCAGGGCCTCCCGCTTCTCCTCTTCGCCGATCAGTTCCATTCCGGGTCCGGGCATGGATGACCTCCATCGGGCCTGAGAGTCTCGCCAATCGCACCGGTGTGGGCAGTGCCTGCCGCACCTGGGGCAGGAGAGCGCACCGAGCACCACCTGCCGACCACTATACTAAGCCACAAGGGCGCTGGGGCGGAAATGACGAGCGCAAGGGCTGAGGTTCGAGACCCTCCTCGACTGTGACCGCTTGCGAAAGTGGCACAGGAATAGCATGCATCAGGCGGTAGGGCTCCGGAGCCCGTCGGCACCCGACGCACACTATCGTACCCCCGGCCGTTACAGACACGCCACCCCTCGACGCGGCTTCCAATCAACGGGCTTCCGGAGCTCACTCAAGCCACTGCTCTGTCTCAAGACGTGGGACTGACTCGCGACGGCGAAGGCCGTCGCGGGCGTGGAGGAGCCGCGATGGCGTCCCGGAAGACCTGGAAGCGTCTAGCCGCCCAGGGGCTGGCGATCCTCGTTCTGCTGGTGGGTTCGACACTGCTGCTGTCGGTGAGCACCGGCCTGTGGAGCGACGTCCTGGGAGTGTCCGGCATCGCCTTGGTCATCGGCGGGCGGGCCACTCAGGCGGCGGCGGAGGCCCCTTCTCCCACCCCCACTCCCTCCGCGACCGACACTCCCTCTGTCCCGTCCCTGCCTCCTCCGGCGAGCCCTTCTGCCATCCCGGATCCGGCGCTGTGCGGGTTGGCGGTGGACCCGGCGGTGCCCACGGCTGGGCAGGAGTTCACCCTGCAGGTGTGCCTGCGCAACCTGGGCGACCGGGACGCTACCGACCTGACGCTGTCCTCCTGGACCAGTGCCGACGGACGCTCGGCGGTGCCATCGGCGCGCTGGCGGATCGCCGTGCTGGCTCCGGGAGAGAGGGTAGTTCTAGAGGTGCGGATGGCGCTCCCGGCGGGCAGGTACTGGGTGGGGGCCCAAGTGAGCCCTGACCCGCCCCAGCCAGACGCCGATCCAGGTAACAACGAGTGGGAACGAGAGATCGTGGTTCTGGGCCCAGTGCCAGCCACTGTGGCCCCGGTGACCGCGACTCTTGTCCGCGAGCCCGAGCTGCCGATTGACACCGGGGTGCCCGCCCGGGAGAGCGTCACGCCTACTAGGCGGCCGTCCGGCAGTACCGCGGTGCCTGCCACGGCGACGGCCACTGTGGCTCCGCGGCTGCCTCAGCCGCCGGGGGCCACTCCCACACCGGTACCTCTGTCGCCGGCGCCTGAGGCCACCGCGACGCCTACTCTGGCGCCCGCCATGCCTGCGGTCACTCCCGAGCCGACGGCGACGCTCATCCCGATTGCCACCAGCACCCTGATCCCGGTAGTGGTCCCCAGCGCCACGCCGACGCAGGCGCTGATCGTTGCGCCTACCGCCACGGCCTGGCCTCCAGTTGGCCCGCCGCCCACTCAGGCTCTGCCTTCGGTGGAGCCCACCCACACTGCAGTACCCACACCCACCGCGACCACGGCGCCCACGCTGACGCCTTCGCCGGTGCCCACGGCGACTTTTCTCTCCCCAGCCACGCCGACGGCCACTGAAGTGCCCTTGCCCACACATGAGGTGGCACCCACATCCACGCCCGTCCCCACCCCTACCGAGACTGCGACTACGGAGCCTACTGAGACTCCTGAGGCCGACTCGGGGTCGAGCACGTGTGGGCCAGCGCCCGACCTCTCCGACGTAGGCGTGAGCCACGTGCCCTGTGAGTGCCTGCAGGGGGTTGGCCGGGAACCAGGCCCGGCACGGGAGCGAGTGCTGGAGTGCTTGCGGCAGCACCTCTGTCGGCCGGCAGCGGACGGAGGCCCGAGTGAGGGGCCGCCGGGCCTCTGCGGCCGGTGAAGGGCCGAAGCACACTTCGGGGTTCCAGCTTTCGCCGGCAACACGCGCCAGTGCAGGGGTCGGCAGCACTTTGGACCACTGCGGAGAGCCGGCCTCCCCAGGCGGAACGGCGGCCTGCCTGCCTTTGACAGCGATCGGGGGCGACCCTAGCATCTGGGCGCCGCCGGTGCGCTCGCAAGGCAGGCGAAACGCCGCTGGTTGTGCGCGCTCGCGGCCTATGCCACCCCTCGGGGGAGGTGACATCAGATGGCCGACTTGTCCGTCCCGAGGCTGGGCTTGGCGAATCCCTTCATCATCGCCGCCAGTCCTGCCACCCAGGGCGTATACGCCGTCCTCAAGAGCGCTGCTGTCCGACCCGGCGCGGTGGTGATGCGCAACTACCGCCACGCGGCGGGGGGAGGCACGCTGCTAAGCCCCTCCGCCGCGGACATGCGGGCCGGGCGGCACGCCACCCAGAGCCACGCTCTGGGTACGCAGATGCGAGATGCCTTCAACTCCCACCAGGAGTACTACGAGGGTGTGGCTCAGGCTCGGCGGCAGATGCCGGCCGAGGTCAAGTTGTGGGTCTCAGTGGGTCACTTCGCCGACACGATCACCCCTGGAGTGGACTGGAAGAAAGACTGGACGGAACAGGCGGTGGAGCTGGAGCGTGCTGGGGCGGATGCCCTGGAGGTACACTTCAACACCCCGGGCGTGGCCGTGGCCGGGGACCGCGTCCATGACTTCTACCGCCTGATCTACAACACCACCCGTATGGTCAAGGGCGTCACCCACCTGCCGGTCATGGTGAAGCTGCCCCTAGAGTCCACCGATCCCCTGCGGGCTATGGAGGCAGCCTGGCACGCCGGGGCGGATGCGGTGGGGCCCACGGCCCGTTGGAAGGCCTTCGTCTTCGAGCTGGACTGGCGTCGCTCGCTGGCCCAGCCGGGCGGAGGGTACGGGGGCACTCAGGCCCTACCCATCATCTGCTACGCTGTGGCCGAGGCCCGCCTGCAGGGCATAGACATCCCCATGTACGCCGGGGGTGGAGTCTTCAGCTGGGAGGCAGCGGCGAAGCTGATCATGGCCGGCAGCGATGCGGTGCAGCTGGGCAGCCTGGCTTGCTGCCTGGGACCGGGGGCGGTACAGAACCTGATGCAAGGCTTCAGCCTGTGGATGGACCAGGCCGGGCATCCAGACGTCGCCTCCCTACGAGGAGAGGCGCTGAGCTTGCTGACCATGCCGGCAGAGGTGGCAGAGGAGCGACGGAGACGGTTGGGCGCGGCCTACCGCCAGGCCGGTGTGCGAGAGCAGCTCTGCGATGGTTGCGGCTACTGCGCCGATGCCTGCTGGTACGACGCCATCCACGTGAAAGACGGCAAGGCGGCCAAGACTGCCAAGTGCATCGGCTGCGGCTACTGCTTTCAGGTCTGTCCCACCGGAGCCCTGTATCTACCGGAAGCAGGGGACATCGTGGCCTCGGTGTTCCACTCTCAAGGCTCGTAGCAGGGGCGGCTCGTTACCAACCACTGGACGCTTGCCCGCCTACCTATCTCTGGAGGTGAACGCCGATGCCGGACGTAGATGCCCTTCTCTCGTATCTCAACCTGTCCCGCCCCGAACTCGCCCCAGTCCGCTCCCGAGTGGAAGCGGGCGATCCCGAGGGCGCCCTGACCGCCCTGGTGGACCACTTCCGCACCCGGACCGCTCCCCCGTACCTGTTCGACCGGGGCGACATCGCTCGCTTCGAGGACGCCGAAGTCGTGGCCGAGGCGGACGCAGTGTGCGCCCATCGCATCTTCGGCTACTTCGTGGGCGAGGAGGTGGACTGGCACACCAACCAGACCCAGGATTCCTCCCGTGATCCGGAGTGGCTCTGGTCCTTGGCGCGACACAACTTCTGGGTGCCCCTGGCCCGCGCCTACGCCCTGACCGGGGATGAGAAGTATGCCCGCGAGTTCGCGGCCCAGCTCAAGGGATTCGTGGACGCCTGGCCGGTGGAGCCCCACCTGGAGTACCTGGACCCGGTCATGAGCTTCCCGGGCAATGCCTGGCGATCCATCGAGGCCGGCATCCGCATCTATACCTCGTGGCTGCCTTGCCTGGTCTACTTCCGGGGTTCGCCCTCTCTGGACGACGAGGCGTGGCTCTACCTGCTGAGCTCGCTTCACGACCACGGCGAGTTCCTCATGACTCACTACAGCAACCACAAGCGCTGCTCCAACTGGCTCACCATGGAGGCCACCGCCCTCTTCCAGCTGGGCGTCATGTTCCCCGAGTTCAGGCGCTCGCGCGAGTGGAGGATGATGGGCTACCGCCGCATCACCCACGAGGTGCGCTACCAGTTCGACCATCACGGCGTGCACATGGAGCGGACTCCCATCTATCACCTGGTAGCGGCTGGCTCCTTCCTGCAGGCTTACCGCCTGGCGCAGCTCAACGGCATGGTCATGCCCCCTTACGCCCTGCCCGTGCTCGAGGGAGCCGCCGAGTACCTGATGCGGCTGGTCAAGCCCGACTTCTCTCTACCCATGGTGGGGGACGCGGACCGGAACTCGCTTCTCGACCGCAAGGCCGATCAGTCCCTCTACGAGGGCATGAACCTCACTACCGACCCCCAGGACCTGAACGAGATCCGGGCCTTCGTCCGGGTCATGGCTGACCTGACCGGGCGGGAGGACTTCCGCTACTTCGCCACCGGCAGGCGACAGGGCGCACCACCGCGGCAGACGTGTTACTCTATGCCTGACCCCGGCTTCTACGTCTTTCGCTCCGGCTGGGAGCCGGACGACTCTTACTTCATGGTTACCGGCACCAACCTGGAGCGAGGCGAGAATCGAGCCCACTCCCACTTTGATGCCGCCCACCTGGAGCTACAGATCCGGGGGGAGGACGTGCTGGTAGACTGCGGGCGCTACATCTACGGCAACTCCGCCTGGATCGAGTGGCGCACCTACTTCACCTCCACCCGCGCCCACAACACCGTCCTGGTAGATGGGCACGAGATGGGGGTGGTGCCGGACACGTCCCCCCAAGTGCGGGGGGTGCGCACCTGGTGCCACCGCTTCCAGACCGGGCCCGACCTGGACCTAGTCGAGGTGTCCCACAATGGCTACGCCTACATGGACGAGCCGGTGTTCCACCGGCGCCGCGTCCTGCACCTAAAGCCAGGCCTGTGGCTGGTGGATGACGTGCTCACCGGCACGGGAGAGCACCGGTATGAGCTGTTCTTCAACTTTCCTCCCGGAACGCTGGACGGGGCCGGCTCCCCGGGCGCCTTTCTCTACTCGGGCAAGAGGGTGCGGGCGCGCCTGATCCCCCTGCTTACTGAGGGCTTGAGGGTCGCCACACTCGAGGGAAGCCTGGACCCCATCGGCGGCTGGGTGTCCTACGGCTACGGGGCCAAGGTGCCCGCTCCCCAGGTGATCTACTCCCGCGAGGGCCCGGTGCCCGCTCGCTTCCTCACCGCCATCGTGGACGAGGGTTCGGAGTCCTGGGCCCACGTGGTAGGCCTGTCGGGCGGCGAGGTAGAGGTCGAGCTGAAGAGCGGGCAGCGAACGAGGAGAGTGCGGCTCGGCCTGCAGGCCGTCGCCTTCGACTGACGGAGGACTCACCGCAGAGAGCGCAGAGAGCGCAGAGAAAGACAGAGGGAGAGAAGGGCAAGAGAAGAGGGAGGCTTCGGAGCTAGAGCCTCCCTCTTCTCCTTCCCCTCTATCTCTCTGCGGTCTCTGCGCTCTCTGCGGTGAGCCCCCCTACCGGGCGTACGGGTCGGCGGCGTCGCGCAGGCCGTCTCCCATGAAGTTGAAGGCCAACACGGTCACCACCACTGCCAGCCCGGGCATCAGCAGCCAGGGCGCCAGCGCCACCGAGCGCAGGTTCTGCGCCTCTTGCAGAAGCACTCCCCAACTAATGGCGGGAGGACGTAGCCCCAGCCCCAGGAACGACAGTGCCGTCTCCGACAGGATCATGCTGGGGATGGACAGGGTGAGGGAGGCGATGATGTGGCTGAGGAACGAGGGCACCATGTGGCGCACGATGATGCGCACCTCGCTTGCACCCGCCAAGGCGGCCGCCATCACGAAATCCTCCTGACGGAGCGAAAGGAAGCGGCCGCGTACGACTCTGGCCAGGCCCGTCCAGCCGATGAGCGAGAGAATGACGGTGATGCCGAAGTATATGCGCACCGGCGACCAGTGGGGGGGCAAGGCGGCGCTCAGGCCCATCCACAGGGGAATGGTAGGGATGGCGCGCAGGAACTCGATCGAGCGCTGGACAATGTTGTCCACCGCGCCCCCGTAGTAGCCTGAGAACCCGCCGATCATGATGCCCAGGATGAAGCTGAGGGCCACCCCGATGAGGCCGATAGAGGTCGAGAGGCGGGTGCCGTACACCAGACGGGAGAACTGGTCCCGCCCCAGGCGATCGGTGCCGAGCAGGTAGAGGGTGGCGCCCTCCCCTTCCACGCCCATAAGGTGGATGTTGCTAGGGAATAGGCCCCACAGCCTGTAGGGCTCGCCCTCGGCGAAAAACTTCACCGGCAGCTTGGTCTCCGGGTCCTCGACGAATACCAGCCGCCGAGTGGTAGGGTCGCGCTCCCCGGTGAGGGCGTAGACGAACGGCCGGAGCTGGAAGCCGTCCTCGTCCACAAAGCGCAGTCTTTGAGGTGGCGCATAGGCATACCGCTGGTCGCGGGATTCAGGGCTATAGGTAGCCAGGAACTCACAGAACAGCCCGACGGTGTAGATGATGGCGATCACGACCACGCTGACCAGCGCCAGCCTGTGCTTGCGGAAACGCCACCACATGAGCTGCCACTGAGAGGCTACGAAGATGCGCTCCTCCGACTCTGCTACCTCAGCTGCCCCGATTTCCTCGTTGGTCTGTGTTCTCTCCACGTCAGCCATGGGCGTCCCTCTAGCTCTCGTAGCGGATGCGCGGGTCGAGCCAGGCCAGGAGGATATCCGACAGCAGGGTGCCGATGATGGTCAGCACACTCAGAAGCATGATGAAAGCACCGGCCAGATACATGTCCTGGGACTGCAGCGCGCTCAGCAGGAGAGGTCCGTTCATGGGGATGTTAAGCACCACCGAGACGATGGTAGCGCCCGAGACCAGGCCGGGCAGCGACCAGCCGATGGTGCTGACGAAGGGGTTGAGCGCCACCCGCACCGGATAGCGGCGGAGGAGTTTCCCCTCTTTCAGGCCCTTGGCTCGAGCTGTCACCACGTAGGGCTTGCGCAACTCGTCCAGCAGGTTGGCCCGCATGATACGAATAAGGCCGGCGGTGCCGCTGAGGCCCAGCACCACGATGGGGACCCACAGGTGCTTGATGGTGTCAATGACCTTGGCCATGGACAAGGGGGCAGTCTGGAACTCCTGGGAGTTGAGGCCGGTGAGGTTGGCGCCGAAGTAGACGTAACCGATCCAGATGGCGACCAGGGCCAAGAGGAAATCCGGGATGCCCAGGCCGACGAAGCCGAGAAAAGTGGCAAAGTAGTCCCCCAGCGAGTACTGGCGCGTGGCGGAGTAGATCCCTATGGGGATGGCCATGAGCCAGGTGAACAGCATGGTAGCCAGGGTGACCGCCGCGGTCAGCCCCAGCCGGGACCAGATGAGGGTGGCGACGGGGCGCTGCCACTGCAGGGACACTCCGAAGTCGCCGTGCAGCATGCGCCAGACCCAGCGGATGTAGCGGATGTGGGCCGGTTGATCCAGCCCATACTGCTTCGCCAGAGCGGCGGCCTGGTCTTCCTGCACTACCTGGCCGGTGGCCTGCAGCTGCATGATGTACGTGGTCAGATAGTCGCCGGGGGGCAACTCCATCACTACATAGGAGACCAGCGAGATGGCAAGCAGCATGGGGATCATCATCAAGAGACGACGGGTGATGAACCGAAGCATCCTGCCTCCTGTAGGTTATAGATTACAGGGGACAGGTTACAGGAGCACGGAGGTAGGCATCGGGTGCCGATACTCTCCCCAGTCTTGTCGCCTGTCTCCCCTAGCCCAACGCCTATGACCCGTTCCTTCTTGGCTAGAAGTGTAACACGACAGCTGGCTCTCACATAAACGAGACCCGGCAGCCGTGTACTCGGTTGCCAGCCACGCCCAGAGGTCAGGCGCGGGCGGCTAGCAGCCGGCGGGCCGGCCTCGGGGGCGAGCCGGTGGAGACCCAGTGGGCCTTGGCTCAGCTCGAGCCGAGGCCAGCGGGCGCGGCCATGCCGGCACCGTCCCGTGCCGTGGTGTACGCGGTCCATACTACGCTCTGGGCACCGCCACAGCGGTGCCCAGAGAGGTGAGACGCAGCCCTTCGGCTTGGGCTACTACGCCTGTCGCATGAAGTACTGTGCTGGCACGCAGTTGGCCGGGGTGTGCACCGAATCTTCGTTGTGCACGTGGCGCTCGGGCGTGCTCTCGGGTACGTTGCGGAAGTAGTTCTTGGCGATGACCAGCCCTTGCTCGAGCGGCGTCCCGCCGATGGTGCCGATGGTCCACAGGTTGGCCACATTGATACGGAAGATCTCTTTGGCCAGCTCGTCCTGGGCGGCCTGATCGATGGTGACCGTAGCCTCGTCGAACACCTCCAGCACCCTGCGGAGGTCGCCCTGGGGCTCGACGCCTTGGGCGCCGCCCGTCTGGTACCAGATGCCTGACAGAGGGCCGATGCGGCTGGAGCTGCCGTACGGCATGGTCCACCATGGATAGATGAGGACTTTGCCGTTGCCGCCGGTGTTCCACACCGCCACCTGGTGCTCACCAGCCTGCATGCGGGTGTAGTAGAGGGTGCGCTCCTCCACGTTGACCGTGCACTTGATGCCCACCTCGTTCCAGTGGTTGTTGGCCAGCTGGGCGGTGTCCACCCAAGGGCCAAAGAGCTCCACTGCCGAGATGAGGAAGTCAATGGGTTGGCCATCGGGACCCAGACGGTACCCGTCGCCATCGCGCTGGTCTAGTCCTAGCTCGTCCAGCATCTGGTTGGCCCGATCGGCATCGAACTCGGTAAAGGGGGTTTCCATCCCCTCTTCGTAGTACTTGCTCCATTGCATGGGAGCCATCTGGCGGGGCTCGCCGAAGCCCAGGAAGGCCGAGTTCCAGATCTCGTCCCGATCTAGGGCGATGGAGAGGGCCTGCCGGAACTCGAGCGTGCGCAGCAGGTCACCGATAGCCACCTGATGCTCGGTTGCCCCTTCCTGCTGGCCGGCGTTCTGGTTGAACATCAACCCAGCATCCGCTCCACCGTCACCGGGCCACTCCAAAATGCGGTAGTCGCCCTGCTCCTGACCTTCCACGAAGAGCGGGTAGTTGAGTAGGTTGATGTGGCGTTCCTGGCAGTCCAGTTCGCCCGCGATGGCCATGAAGTTCAGTACCTCAGGGTTGGTGACGATCTCGAACTGAATGCGGTCAATGTAGGGGAGCTGGTTACCCTCCGGGTCTACGCGCCAGTAGTACGGGTTGCGCTCGGCGATGAGGGTGGTCTCGTCGGGCTCAGTGATGAACTGCCAGGCGCCCACGATCGGCCGCTCGGGGTTGTTGTAGGGGTTGTTGCGGTCGTTGAAGAGCTGGAACCACTGCTCGAAGTTCCTCTCCTTGGCCTTAGCCTCCACCTCGGCCCTATCGGTGAAGTCGATGTGGAACTGCTCCAGGTAGTGCCCAGGGACGCCGTAGAAGATCTGAGTGCCCAGCCACTCCAGGAAGGTGCCGTAGGGAGAGGAGAACTTGAACCTCAGGGTATAGTCGTCCACCTTCTCCACGGTGCCGTACTCGCCTCCCACACCCGGCCGCATCCAGGCTGGCTTGGTGGGCGTGATCTCCTGGTTGTTGAAAACGTGGTCGTACCACCACATGACTGCATCGGCAGTGTAGGGGTGTCCGTCAGACCACTTCATTCCTTGGCGCAGGTAGAGGGTGAACTCAGTTCCGTCCTCGCTCACGTCCCAGCTCTTGGCGATGGCGGGAACCAGGTTGCCCTCGATGTCGAAGTACACCAGTCCATCAGGATAGAGACGGAAGAACAGCGCCGTGTCGGACGCACTCACGGCCGCTCGGTGCCAGGTGCCTCCGTACTCACCGATCTCCTCCACTACCTGCTGGACCAAGGGCTCCACGGGCAGCCGCTCATCCACAGGGGGAAGTTCACCGGCTGCCACCTTCTCGGCCAGCATGGGGGCTTCGCGGTAACGGGAGACGGGCTCAGCCGGTACCGGTGTGGCGGTCGGCTCGGCCGGGGCGGGGGTGGCCTGCGGCGGGGTGGTGGCGGTGGGTTCGGCCGGTGCCGCCGGTGTTGCCGTGGGAGCGGGCTGGCCGCCGCCGCAGGCAGCCAGCGCGGCCGACGAGGCTGCCAATGCACCGATGGAGAGGAACGTACGCCGATTGAGCTTGCTCGCGGACATCTCTTCACCTCCCTGCGGAGTGTGTGCTCTCGGAGAAAGGCTTAGGCCCTTACTTACCGAGGAGCGTCTTCAGGTGCGCGGAGGAGCTCGCCGAGCCCGAGGCACCGAGTCCAGACCAAGCGGCTAGGTCGGCAGTGAGAGCACGGCGTGGCGGGCCTCACGAGCACAAGTCTACAGTGATCGGCATCCGGTGTCAACCAGATATCGGAGCTCAGGATTGGGGGGGCAAATGTGTTGTGGCAACAATCGCGTGCAGCAGGACCGCGTGCTGGAGGAGGTAGTTGGCCCGCGGAAGTGGATGTCGCTTTGCCCCAGCACAGCCGCTCGCGGTCGGGCGGTGACTGTGGCGCGATCTATGCTCTATGGCTCCCGGTGAGCCAGGGCCGCCTTCCCCTGCTCGGTGAGGGAGAATACCTCGGGCAGCCCACCACAGCTGCGAGCTATGGGACAACCCTGGCAGCGCCGGCCGCAGGAGGGATCGGCCGCCCTAAGGTAGCCGAGGCGGACCAACTGATCCAGCATCTGCTCCGCCAGGGTGCCGGTGACTCCGAGGCGCCGGGCCAGCTCGCTGGTGCTGGCCACCTCCCCGGAAGCGATGAGCCGCAAGCTATCTCTCAGCACGGACGCCTCTCAGGCTCCCCAACCCAACAGCAAGCCCACCTGGTACGCCACGGCGCCCCCCAGGAAGGAGATCACCAGAAGCAGGCAGAGGTCGAACAGAGCCCAGGCCCAGGAGCCGGTCTCCTTGCGGATGGCGGCCATGGTGGCCACACAGGGGATGAAGAGCATCTGCACCGTCAGGAAAGCCAGGGCGGAGGCGGGGCTGATCAGAGTGGGCAGCACCTCGGTCAAGCCGGCACCCGTCTCGGCACCGGCGAAGAGCACTCCCATGACCGCCAGGGAGTTCTCCTTGGCCACGAAGCTGGCCAGCAGGGCCACCATGAGCCGCCAGCCGAGGCCCATGAGGCGCCCCAGCGGCTCCAGTGCCTGCCCCATCGCGGCCAGGTAGCTGCTGCCGATATCGCCCGCGGGCAGGGCAGACAGAGCCCAGACCACCACCGAGGCAGCCATGATGATGGTGACCGCTCGAGCCAGGAAGGCTCTCAGGTGGTGCCAAACGAACAGGGCGATAGACCGCCCATTGGGCCGGTGGTAGAGGGGGAGCTCCATGATGAAGGCTGCCTGCTCCCCGCGCAGCACCAAGCGATGCAGCACCACCCCCAACAGTGCCAGCACGACCAGGTTGGTGCCCACCAGGCCCAGGGTGACGACGAAGGCATAGGGGCCAAAGAAGGCGGCCGCAAGGGTGGTCAGGACTCCCAGCCGGGCGGTGCAGGGCACTAGGGGAGCCAGCAGGATGCCTAGCAGCCGCGCCCGAGGGGAGTCCGCTATGCGGGCCCCCATGATGGCGGGCACGTTGCAGCCGAAGCCAAGGAACAAAGGCAGGAACGACCGCCCGTGGAGCCCGATAGCGTGCATGAAGCGGTCCATGACGAAGGCGGCGCGGGCCATGTACCCGGTGTCCTCGAAGAATCCCAGAGCGGCGAAGAAGATGGCCAGGATGGGAACGAAGGTGGCCATGGTGCCGGCACCGGCCAGCACCCCGTCGGTGAGGAGTCCGGTTACCCAGGCGGGAGCCCAGTCCAGATGAGTGCTCAGCCACGCCGACGGCCGGGTGACCACGTACTCCTCTAGCACTCCCTGTAAAGGCGAGCCCACCGTGTATACCAGGAAGAACATCAGGGCGGCTGCAGCGCCCAGGATGGCCATGCCCCACAGAGGATGCGTGGCCCACCGGTCGAGCCGCTCCGTCAGGCCGACCTGTCCCAGGCCGCGGCGGATCTGGGCCCCGGCCAAGACCTCGCCGATCCACTGGTAGCGGCCGCCGGCGATGTCCAGGATGGCGTCCTCGTGCCGGTGCAGGATGCTATGGACCTCTTGCCAGGTTCCCTGTGGGAGCCAGCCCTGAGCCAGCTCGGTTACCTCCCGGTCCCCTTCGAGCAGCTTGATCGCTACCCACTCCTCTGGGTAAGGCTCTGGAACCCGACCCTGAATCAGTCGCAGGAGCGCTGCCAGGGTGTCGCGGTGGTCAGGGCGGAGTTGGGGCCGCCGGGGATGGTAAGGATAGGCTCCCGTATTCCTGTCCCCGTCACAAGCCAGGGCTTGCACCACCTGCAGCAACTCGCGCACGCCCCGGTTCCTGCTTGCCACCATGGGCACGACGGGGATGCCTAGCGCCTGGGAGAGGGCTTCGGCATCAGTGTGTATGCCGTACTCCTCCGCTACGTCCACCATGTTGAGTGCCAAGACGATGGGCACGGGTAGCAGGAGCAGTTCGGAGAGCAGGTAGAGGTTGCGTTCCAGGTTGGAGGCGTCGGCGACCAGGACCACCACGTCGGGACGCTCGTGGAGGATGAAGTCCCGCGCCACTCGCTCTTCCTCCGAGCCGGCGGTGAGGCTGTAGGTGCCGGGGAGGTCCACTAGGGCCAGGGGCACGTTGCCACTGTGGCACACGCCGATCTTCTGCTCGACGGTCTTGCCGGGCCAGTTGCCTACATGCTGGTTGAGGCCGGTGAGCAGGTTGAACACCGTGGTCTTGCCCACATTGGGCTGCCCGGCCAAGGCCACGGTGACGACGTCAGTCCCCGAGGGCAGGTTCATCGAGCGCAGCTGCTGATCGCAGCAGGAGAGCGTGCCCGCTAGCGAACGAGTCGGCCGGTCGGCTGTCATGGGTCTAGCCACGGTGGCCACCACCCTCAGGTCGGACCAGCACTCGGCTGGCCTCGCCTCGACCGAGAGCCACCCGGGCTCCGTGGATGAGGACCAGCAGCGGGCCCCGCCCGTAGTTGTTGAGGACGGTCACACGAGATCCGGGCGTGAAGCCCATGGCGGCGAAGCGGCCCATGAGACCACGGCCTCCGCTGCAACCGACGACGGTGCCGACCTGGCCAGGGCCTAGGCTCAAGAGCGTAGTGACGTCATCCAAAGCGAGCCTCCTTGACACGCACGCCGATCTGCTCCGCCACGCCATGGCCCAAGAGCCGCGTCTCCTCACCCATGACGAGGGTCAGTGGTCCGGCGAAGGGCTCCGCTGCTACTAGCTTCACTTCCCGGCCGGGCCGCAGCCCCAGGTCGTCCAAGTAGCGCAGCAAGGCGGGATTCTCCTCCGGAACCTGCTCTACCGTGGCTTCCTGACCGAGGGAGAGATCAGACAGAGGGATCACCTCTGGTTCGACCAGGGTGCCGTCAGGCCCCGGTACGGCTTGGCCGTGAGGACAGGAGGTGGAGCCCGCCAGGGCTCGGGAGAGCCTTTCCTCGAGCTGGGGGGAGGTGGCATGCTCCAACCGGCACGCCTCCTGGTGTACTTCGTCCCAGGGCATGCCAAGGACATCGGTGAGGAAACGCTCCCACAGCCGGTGGCGGCGTACTACGGTGACCGCCTGAAGACGGCCTTCCTCGGTCAGCACTACTCCCTTGTAGGGCTCGTAGGTGGCCAACCCTCGCTCCGCTAAGCGTCGGACCATCTCGTTGGCCGAGGCACCGGCGACACCCAGGTGCTCCGCCAGTGCGGGAACGGGCACGGAACGATCACTCCCGCCCAGGCGGAAGATCGCCTCCAGGTACTCGCCCATGCCGCCAGGCAGCGGGTCGTCCTTAGGTTCAGGCATACCTGAGCTCCAAGTGAAGGTATACCTATGATAGTCCCGTTCGGGGAGGGTGTCAAGAGCAGCGTCGGTCCCGCCCGGTGGGCTGGCGCGAGTGAGAGCCAAACGGGCAGGTTGGGGGATGGATGGTATGCGGTCGGTGGGGCCGGCAGGAGCCGCTCCACGGCTCACGCCTGCCGGCCGCTTGCCGCCCTTTGACCGGCTGGGGTTCGGTGCTATCCTTGGCCCGCTGGAACGGCAGGCGGGAGAAGCGCTTGCTTCACCGCTCTCGCCGTGCTACACTTGGCAGAACATTTGTTCTAGGCCAGATGCTTGTCACCTGGGGAGGGGAGCATGTTCCAGACTTGTATCGTCGTGGGTCATTTGGGCCGGGATCCGGAACTCCGTTACACCTCGGATGGCACGCCCGTGTGTGGCTTCTCCATGGCCACCACTCGCAGGTGGACCGACCGCAATGGGGAGCAGCAGGAGAAGACGACCTGGTTCCGGGTGAGCGTGTTCGGCAACCAGGCGGAGCCTTGCAGCCGGTATCTTACTAAGGGACGCCTGGTGCTGGTCGAGGGAGATGTGGACGTGTCCGCCTACACGGCTCAGGATGGCACCGCTCGGGGCAGTCTGGAGTTGCGGGCTCGCACAGTGCGGTTCCTTGGTGGCCGAGGCGAGGCGGGCGAGGAGTGGCCTCAGGGCGACATGGCGCGGTTCCCCGCCGGTGGCCGTGGCGCGGTGCGGGCCGACGAGGAGGACCTGTCGGAGGACGAGCGTCCGGCGGGAGGCAGACCGCCGGTAGACGACGAGGAGATTCCGTTCTAGGCCAGCGAAGGTCGCTGGGGTGCTCTGCGACAACCACCGCCGCGATCGGTTGCGACGGCGGGTTTGTGCTGGCGGACGCAGGTCGCCCGAGAACCTGGCCTGGCGTCGTGAGGGCAGCGGAGAGAGAAGGAGTGCTCAAGTCAGGGGTCTACCCGATCCCAATTGCGCGTCTGCTGGAGGCGCGATGAGCTCTGCAATCATCGGGAAGACCACGGTGAAGCGCGCCCACCTCGGTCTCCGCTGAGTCCGCTTGGCAGGGGGGCCCCAAGCCAGACCTACCCAGCCTGTCAGATGGCCGGTCGCCGCTGTGTAGGATCCGCGTCTGAGGGACCAGCGCCCCGTGTCGGCGCTGCCCCGGACGAGTTGGGGGGAGCTGCCTGACGGCTGGCGGCAGCCGCTACGCCCTTCAGCGGTATGCTACACTTGGTGACAGGATCGAAAGCGGCCCATGTCTTGCGAGATCCGGTTCACCAGACATGTCAGCCTCAAGTTCGACGCGTTGCGGCACCACGGCTTCGAGGTGACTCAGGCTGAGGTTGAGCAAGTGGTGCTCGACCCGGACTCGGTCTGGCCGCAGGAGGGGGAACGGTGGATCGCCCAGAAGGCCATCACTGGGCGACACGTTCTGCGTGTGGTCTATCGCAGGGAGCCGGGAGCGGTGGTGATTATCACCTTCTATCCGGGTCGGAAGGAGCGGTATGAAAGTGCTGTATGAGCGGGAAGCCGATGTGCTGTCGGTAGAGATAGACCCCAGCCTGCCCATAGATGACGCCCTGGAGGCCGGCCCTTTCATAGTGCACATGTCGGCAGATGGGCGGATAGCCCTCATCGAGGTTCTGGATGCGAGCCGGGTGTTGGCGGCCCTCGTTCGGGCAGGCCTCCGCGACGGTGGCGAGTACTCCATGGTCGGCGATACTGCCTGAGCGCCCGTGGTGGGCTACGACGCCGCTCCCCGCCTCCGCAGCCGCTCCTCCTCCCAGGCGGCGAAGTCGCTGGGTGGGTGCACTGTCTCTGCCTCGGGCAGGCGGCTCAGGGTGGCAGCTCCGCTGGGACACCCGGTGACGCACAGGCCGCAACCGATGCACCGCTCGGCCATCACCTCGTAGGCGCCCTCCCCCTCCCGGATGGCCCCCACCTGGCAGCGCTCGGCGCAGATGCCGCAGGCGGTGCAGGTATCCTGATCTACAGCGGCGACGTAGTTGGCCCGGGCTATCGAGTGGGCGATGCCGTACTCGTTGATGCCCCGGAGGATGCCACAACAGCAGCCGCAGCAGTTGCACACGTAGCCCAGGCCCTGGGCCACGTTGCTCACCGAGTGCACCAGCCCCACCTCCTCCATCTCGTCTAGCAGGGCCAAAGCCTGCTCCTGCGTGAGGCTGTCCGGCCCGGGCTCGCTCTCGCGGGAGGAGAACGACAGGCAACTGTGGACGGGGAACCGGCACGTGCGTCCCAGCTGGGCCTGCTGCACCCGGCAGATGCAGTCGCGCACGTGGAAGGACCGGGCCCGCAGGAGGATGGCGCGCACGTCGTCGTAGGGCAGGATCCACTCGGGCCGGACGGCAGCCTGGGCGGGGATCACCCGGTGCAGCGCCGGCTCCGGCCCCATGATGCCTGCGGCTCCGCCCTGGGCCAGGTAATCCTCCACCAGGTGGGCCAGCTCGTGGTCCATCACGTCCAGTTGGGCCTCGTAGATGCCCACTATGAAGGGAGCCAGTCGGAACCGGGAGACGCCGCCCTCCCGCTCGAACCAGACCATCCCGCGGCGGGCCATGCCCATGAGCGCCGCGCGCGCCTCGGCCACGGCCAGGCCGGCCCGCGCGGCGATGGCTTCCACCGGTTCCATCTCGCGAGTGAGCAGCGCTGCCAGCGCCGCCTGCTCGGGGGTGAAGATGCGCCTCAGGAGGGTGATCTCGATCCCTGAGGACGTCCGAGGAAAGCCATTGGGCAGCCGATCCAGTGCCTCCGCCAGTCGCTCGTACGCCTGGTGCGCCATTGCCTCCTCCTCCGTCGTGCTTCCCGCCGTCCAGACCAGGTTGCAGATCGTGTCGGATTGCGCCAATCTTGTAGCCTGCGCTGCGCCGCTGGCAACGCCATCAGTGTACTCCAGGAGCGACGGGCTTCCCAGCCATGGACCTTCGGCACCGCTATCGCCTGGCAGCGCCCGCCTTCATCCTAGCGGGAGTCCTCTGGGGCGTGGGCTTCCCCTTCGGCAAGATCGCCTTCGCCCAGTTGGGTCCGGCTCAGGTGGTGCTGCTCCGGTTCACTCTGGCCACCCTGGCCCTGCTGCCCATCCCGGTGGTGCGGCGAAAGTGGCCGCGCCGGCAGGACGTCCCCCTATTCCTGTTGGCCGGGGCCCTGACCGTCCCGGTGGTATTCCTGTTTCAGTTCGCCGGCTTGACGCTGACCACCGCCGCCAGCGCTTCGCTTATCATGGGAGCAGCCACCCCCATCCTGGCGGTGGCGGCGGTGGCCTTCTACGGCGAGCGGCTGGCTCTCCCCGAGTGGCTGGCAGTGCTGGCCTCCACCGTCGGAGTGGCCCTGATCGTGGGCCAGCCGGGAGATGGTCACCACTGGCTGGGCGACGCTCTGGTGCTGCTGTCGGCGGTGGCCTGCGCCCCTTCCATCATTTTGAGCAAGGTGCTGGTGCACCGCTACGACGCCATCACCGCCACCAGCTACATCGTGGCCTTCGGCACCCTGGCCCTGGCGCCGGCCGCCCTGCTCTGGGAAGGAGCTCCTCGGCTGGACCTGTCGGCCACCGTGTGGCTGGCGGTGTTGGTGCTGGGCCTGGGCAGTTCCGCCCTGAGCAACCTGCTCTACAACTGGGGGCTGGGTCATTCGAGCGCCTCGCGGGCCAGCGTCTACCTGAACCTGGAGCCACTGGTGGGGGCGCTGCTGGGCGTGATGCTGCTGAGGGAGACTCTGGGCCCCGGGGCGGTCGTGGGCGGTGCCCTGATCGTGGGCGCGGCGGCGTTCATCTCGCGGCCGGCACGCCCAGAGAACGAGCAAAGAGATCTGGCACTGGCAGACCGCAGCCGGGCGAGTGAGTAGTGGGATCGGTACGGGCAGGTCGCCCTCCCTCGTCTCTGTGCCTCAGTGTCTCTGTGGCCAGTTCCCACTGGCCACGATTGCCGGCCCCTACCGTGAACGCTAGCATGGGCCGGGAACCAGGGGGACAGAAGAGCTAGTGCGATGACACTCGACGGGCCGGCACTAAGAACCGAGGGCCTCACCAGGCGGTTCGGCAGCCTGGTAGCCGTGGATCGCCTCGACCTGGAGGTACCCAGGGGCGTCATCTTCGGCTTCCTGGGGCCCAACGGGGCGGGCAAGTCCACCACCATCAACATGCTGGTGGGGCTCCTGCCTCCCTCCTCGGGAAGCGCCGAGGTAGCCGGGTTCTCGGTGCGGGAGCACCCGCTGGAAGTCAAGCGGCGCATCGGCGTGGTAACAGAGGGGATGAGCCTGTACGAACGCCTGACGGCAGTGGAGCACATCGAGCTGGTGGGTAGGCTCCATGGGCTCACCCAGGCGGAGCTGGACCGTCGCGTGCCCTCGCTCCTGGAGGCGCTGGAGCTGAGCGACAGCGCCGGCAAGATGATCCTGGACTACTCGGCGGGGATGCGCAAGAAGACCGCCATCGCCTCCGCCCTCATCCACGCTCCCGAGGTGCTCTTCCTGGACGAGCCTTTCGAGAGCGTAGACCCCATCTCCACCCGGGTGGTCAAGGGCATCCTGCGGGACATGGTGGAACAGCGGGGCACTACTGTCTTCTTCTCCACCCACGTCATGGAGCTGGCGGAACGCTTCTGCGACCGGGTGGCCATCATCAACCGGGGCCGGCTGGCGGCGCAGGGCAGCCTTTCCGAGCTGCGCCAGGCCGTCGGGCTCCCGGAGGAAGCGCCGTTGGAGGAGGTGTTCGTGCGCACGGTGCAGGCCCAGGGGCCAGAAGATCAGCAAGAGCCTCTCCTTCAGTGGCTCACTGGGAAGGAGCCCGTCGGTGGGGGCTGAGGTACGGACGCTTCTCTGGCTGCAGTGGCGCCTGACGCTGTCACTTTTCCGCAGCCGCCGCGCCGAGATGCTGGCCCGGGTGGGGCGGCTTCTGTTCGGTCTCATGTTGCTGGTGCTTAGCCTGCCTGCCTTCGGCTTCATGGCGGTCGGGTTGGGTCTCCTCCTGGCCAATCTGTCGCCTCGCGCCGCCTTCGAGCTGGCGACGCTCGCCAACGCCGGCATCCTGTTTGTATGGCTGCTGCTTCCGGCCAGCTACGACACCAGCCTGGTGGAGCGCTTCGAACTCTCCCGCCTGTTCGTACATCCGGTCAGCTTCCGGGGGCTGGTGGCGGGAAGCACGCTCGTGTCCCTGTTCAGCCTGGTGGGCTTCTGGACCGCCCTGCTCCTGGCGGGCGAGGTGGTGGGGTTAGCGTGGCACGCGCCCGGGGCGCTGCCCCTCATTGCCCTGGCGGCGCTACCGCTCTTCGCCGTGCTCGTGTTCTCCGGCCGCCTGATGGAGGACGTGTACGACCTGGTCGCCGGCGACCGCCGTCTGCGGGCGGTGATGCTGACGCTGCTCTCGCTGCCCTTCCTGGTCCCGGTGTTCGGCAACTTCCTGATCCAGTTGCTGACGCAGGAGTACGGCAGCCTACGCACGTTCCTTGGGCCCCTGCTCGACCTTCCGGACCTCGAGAACCTGGGCTTCGTCGAGGCCGTCGAGGTGCTCCTTCTCGCCCTGAGGTCGTCCCGGTTCCTCTTCTGGCTGCCCACCACCTGGGCGGCGGCAGGGATGGCGTTCCCGGCCATGGGCCGGTGGCTAGCCAGGCTGGGATCGCTGGCGCTGGCGCTGGGTGCGGCCGCCGTCCTACTGTGGGCGCACGGGAGCCTGGTCCTGCGGCTGATGCGGGGCGCCGCCGTGCGGCTGGGCGGCGAGGTGGTCCGCAGCCAGCGGTGGAATCGCTCCTGGCCGGGGCCGCCGGAGTTCTGGGCCCTGTTTCTCAAGGACTGGATCTACCTGCGTCGGGGCCGTGCGAGCCGGTACACCTTCCTGGCCGCGCCCATCGTGGCCGTCTCCTTCGGCGGTCTCGCCGTCTGGCTGACGCACGGTTTCACGGACCCGGGTAGCCCGTGGCGTCAGGCGCTGCCGGCGCTGGTAGGCGCTCTCCTAGCGGTGGCAGCCAACCTGGCTACCTCTTCGATCACCTCCAACTACTTCGGAACGGTGGATCGGGAGGGGTTCGCCACTCTCATGCTGTCACCGGTGGATCGCCGCTACGTGCTGGTGTCGGGCAACCTGGTGGCCTTGCTGCTGACGATGGCGCAGACTCTGCTCTTTCTGGCCATCATCGCCGGGCTGGCTCGAACGTGGACGGTCCTCGGGGCAGGGACGGTGTTGGCCCTCCTGCTCAACCTCTCCACCGCACCGCTCTACACCCTGGCCGGAATCATCGGCGCCAAGCGACAGGACCTGGAGCAATGGAACCGGGACGCGGGCAACCTGTGGACGCTCCTGGCCTGGGTCATAGGCACTCCCCCGGTGTTGCTGCTACTGGTAGTGCCCTACCTGCTGGGGCGACCGGCGCTGGTGGTCACCCTGCCCGTGGCCATTATCTACTCCGCGGGCCTCTACCTGGTCACGCTGAAACCGCTGGCTCGTCTGCTGGACCGCCGGGCGGACCGCATCCTCCAGGCGGTGCGGGAGCCGTCGTAGAGGAGGGGTGCTAGTACCGCCTATGCGACGCCGGTCTGCGCTGGCCTTCGGGGGCGGCCAACACGGGATGTGCCTCGGTCGGTCAGAGTCTGACTCCGCTCGTACGGGCTTACTCGTAGAAGGTTGACGTGTCTACGGCCAGCCGGTTGACCCGCACCAACTGCAACGCGTGGTTGAGCGTAACGTCGAATTCGAGCGGGAAGGCGTCGTGGTCCACTAGGCCGTTCCCTCGGGTAACGTCCCCATCCGAGCCGTACTGCAGCCGCACCTTGACCACCGCGCTGCCGACGACGTGGATCTCGTCCAGGGAGACCTCTGTGTGGAGCACCTCCACGTCGGCTACGCCCTCCACCTGAGTGTGGCTGGACAGCCCATCCAGCTCCTCAGGGGTAGCCTGGTTGACGAGGTAGCCGAAGAGCACGTCCCCTAGATTAGCGATCTCGATCGACTTCGCTCGAGGCGGGTTGGCGACAGACAGGCGGAAGGTGGTGTTTGGCTGTTCAGCGGCCAGCCGTGCCAGCTGTCGAATCTGCTCGACACCCTGCCGCAGCGTCTCGCCCGTCTTGACCTCGATGATCAGGCGCTCCTCCCCCCGCTCGGCCACTAGGTCGGCGACCAAGTCGCCCACCCTCACGTCGCGCGACACTCGATAGCCCTTGGCCTCGAGGTCTTTCGCCAGTTCCTCTATCCGCGCCTGCTCCAGATACCGGCTTAGGGCCTGTGACTCCGCCACTTGTGCCTCCGCCCACACTACCAAACGCCCAGGTTGAGCGGGAATGAACCAACCTCGCCGACTTCGACGTAGAGCACATCGACTCTAGCTTCCGCGCTACTTAGGAGCATCAGGAGCTTGTCGAACTGGTGTGACCCCAACCTGTTCACCGGGAACTCGTAGTTGTCTGTGTCAAGGTCTATCTTCGCCGCTACTCGCAGTACTATCTGAGCATCATCCTCATATGCCAGGCCCGTGAGCGCATCCAGGGTAGGCTTGCTGAGGTTGTCGGCATCGATCGTGCTTCGGCCCCGGTGGAAGTAGTACACCTTCGAGTAGAGCCGCCGGGACGCGAGCCTCGGAACCTGGGCCTGACAGGCCGCAGCAGCCACAGCGTTTTGGTAGGCCCGTTTGTGCTTGGCCCCTCCAGAGAGAGGCCTCATAGACTCAACGAGAACCGCCTGCTTGGCTGCCATGTGAGCTCCGTGAGTGTCTGCAAGCCCAAGTCTACCATACTTCCTGCCGCCAAACACGCCCATCGGTGTGCATCACCACGCGCCCTGACACCCCGGAAAGGGCTGGACACCTGCCGCGTAGGGCGCTAGTCTCCTTCGCAACATTTGATACCAGCAGTTGGCCCTCAGGGAGATTCCCATGTCCAACGCACAGATCAGCCCTTACGGATCCTGGAAGTCGCCCATCACCGCCGACATGGCGGCGAGGGCGGGCACCAGATTGTCCGACATCGTCCTCGACGGCGAGGACGTCTACTGGCTGGAGGGACGCCCGGCGGAGGGCGGCCGCAACGTGATCGTCCGGCGGGCGGCCGACGGGACCATCGCCGACGTGACTCCGGAAGGCTACGACGTCCGCACCCGAGTGCACGAGTACGGCGGCGGCGCCTACACCGTGCACGAGGGCGCTGCCTTCTTTTCCCACTTCCCCGACCAGCGGCTTTACCGCCAGGACCCGGGGCAGGAGCCGCGTCCTATCACCCCCGCCGGGGCCTATCGCTACGCCGACGGAGTGGTGGATGCCGGCCGCAACCGCTTGATCTGCGTGCGCGAGGACCACACCGGCCCTCACCAGGAGGCCGCCAACACCCTGGTGGCCGTGCCGCTGGATGGCGAGGGCCAGATCGAGGTGCTGGCCTCGGGCCACGACTTCTACTCCTCGCCTCGACTGAGCCCAGATGGGGCTTGGCTGGCCTGGCTCGCGTGGGATCACCCCAACATGCCCTGGGACCACAACCGTCTCTATGTGGCTCCGGTGAAGCCGGATGGGTCGCTAGGGCAGCCGGAGCACGTGCCCGGTCACCCCGGACTGGAGTCGTTCTTCCAGCCGGAGTGGTCCCCGGATGGCACCCTGTACTTCATCTCGGACCGCACCGGATGGTGGAACCTCTATCGCTTGCAGGACCGACTGGTGCGCCCGGTGTGGGAGAAGGAAGCCGAGTTTGGCGCCGCCCAGTGGGCCTTCGGCCTTTCCACCTATGCCTTCGACTCCGGCGCCCGTGTGATCTGCACCTATGTCGAGAATGGCATCTGTCATCTGGCGCTCCTGGACACTCAGACCGGACGGGCGGTGGAGATCGAGAGCAACTACACCTCCATGAGCTACGTGCGCGCCCGTGATGGCAAGGTGTACTTCGTGGGTGGGACGCCGGCCGATCCCCCGGCCGTAGTTCAGTTGAGCCTTGCGGAGCGCGAGTTTGATCTGGTGCGCGTCTCGTGCGAAGTTAGGGTTGACCCCGGGTACCTCTCCACTCCTCGCGCCATAGACTACCCCACCGGCGGGGGCATGACGGCGCATGCTTTCTTCTACGCCCCGCAGAACCGGCAGTTCCAGGGGCCGGAGGGCGAGAAACCACCCCTCATCGTGATCACCCACGGCGGGCCTACGTCAACGACCACAGCGACGCTCAATCTCTTGATACAGTTCTGGACCAGCCGCGGCTTCGCCGTAGTGGACGTGAACTACCGGGGCAGCACCGGCTATGGCCGCGCCTATCGGGACGCGCTGCGGGGCCAGTGGGGCGTGGCCGACATCGAGGACTGCATCAAGGCGGTGGAGCACCTGGCTGGCCAGGGGAAGGTGGACCGGGGGCGAGTGGCCATCCGCGGGGGCAGCGCTGGCGGCTACACCACCCTGCGTGCGCTCACCTCTTGCGATGTCTTCAGCGCTGGGGCCAGCTACTACGGTATCTCGGACCTGGAGTTGCTGGCGAAGGAAACGCACAAGTTCGAGTCCCGGTATCTGGACGGCCTCATTGGCCCCTATCCCGAGCGGCGAGACTTGTACCTTGAGCGCTCGCCCATCTACTCGCTGGAGCGACTGGCCTGCCCCGCCATCTTCTTCCAGGGGCTGGAGGACGCCGTCGTCCCGCCCAACCAGGCGGAGACGATGGTGGAGGCCATACGCAGCAAGGGACAGCCGGTCGCCTACGTCGCTTTCGAGGGAGAGCAGCACGGCTTCCGCCGGGCGGAGAACGTCAAGCGTTCCTTGGAGGCCGAGCTCTACTTCTACTCCCGAGTCTTCGGGTTCGATCTGCCGGAGCCGGTCGAACCTGTCCCCATCGAGAACCTCTAGAGGCGGGGCTCACCGCCGAGATCGCAGAGACCGCAGAGGAAAGCAGAGGTAGAGAAGGGAAGGGAAGGCTTCAGAGCCGGAACCTCCTCCTTCCATCTTGGCTCTCTCTTTCGCCCCAGCGCTCTCTGCGGTCTCGGCGGTGAGATACTGCTCCCTACTTGGGCGACCAAGACGGGCAGTAGTGGATGAAGTTCGCGTCCCAGGTGAACCGGGCGAGGTGACTCCCGTCTGAGTCCACGGTGTAGATCTGGGGATGGATGTCAGTCACATTCTCAAACTCCCGCTGCGACGCGAAGGCGATGCGCGGCAGGGGGCTGTACAGTGCTGACGGCGGCGACCAGGAAGGACAGCGGTCCTCTCCGGGGTTGTCATCAGTGAGGTTCTTGGCGCCGTTAAGATCGTTCGTGCTGCTGGAAAGGTCCAAGGCGCTGGCAGCGATGGTGTAGACGTCCCAATCACCGTCGCGATCGGTGGCGAAAGCGATGGTTGAGCCATCAGATGACCAGGCGAAGTCGCGATAGTCCCCTGCGGGCAGGAGCGGATGCCGGTTGCTGCCATCAGCGTCCATCACATAGACCTGGCGCGTCGTCCCCAGAACGTTCTGATAGAGTATGTGCGCCCCATCGGGTGACCAGATAGGGTAGAGCTGGTCTCCGTCCTGGTCGCTGGTCAGGTTGACCAGCGCTGTCTCGCCGACCCGCTTGATGAAGATGTCGAAGTCGTCGGCTGGGCCGTCCCTGTTGGAGACGAACGCCACCGTAGATCCGTCGGGGGACCAGGCGGGATGAATGAAATCGGTGCCGGTGACGGTGTCCTTGACCAACACCTGCAGCTTACCCGTGTCTGAGCCGGTCACCGGCACCAGGGCATAGGCGGTCCAGTCCCCTCCGTAATCGGGGTCCACCTTCAGGTCGAGGTCGGAGGCAAAGGCAACCAGAGAGCTCTCCGGGGACCAGGACGAACGTCCAAGCCGCCACATGTCGGGCTCCACGTAGTCAGTCACGCGGGTGTAGCGCTTCATTATCCCGGTGCGAACGTCAGCTACGTAGAGATTGACCACCATGGGGGTAGGAGGGGTAGGCATGGTATTGACGCTGTAGTAAGCAAGAGCGTTCTCGTCGGGGGCGGGCGTGGTGGTGGGGCTGACAGTCGGGCTGGGCGAGGCGCCCGGTGTCGCTGTGACCGTCCCAGTCGGGATGGACGTCACGGTGATCGTCCCCGTGGCAGTGGGCGATGTAGTACCCGTGACCGTGGCGGCGGCAGTTCCGGTGACGGTCGCGGTGGGCGATGTGGTGCCCGTGACCGTGGCAGAGGCAGTACCGGTGATGCTGGGAGCGACGGTGACCGTCGCCGTAGGCTGGGTGGTGGCAGTGGCGGCTACGGTTTCGGTCGTTGTCGGCATGGTGGTTACGGTGGCCGTTGGGGCGAGAGCGGTGGGTGGGGGCGGGATGGGAGTGGGAGCGCCCGAGTCGTGGTTCCGCATGATGAGAGGCAGGCGCTGCTCCTGAGATTGGGCCACGGCCGCTAAAGGTACCAGGGCGACGAACAGCAGTAACGCGCACAAGAGTAGCCGACGGTACTTCATCCTAGCCTCCTGACTGCAAGGCGACAGATCTGACAACAACCGCGACCGGCAGTGTGCCATGGATCGACCTCAGTGTAAAACGGTAACGCCGCCTGGCTGGTACTCCATCGTGCCCTGTATGGCGCTCCTGGCATCCTCCACTCACCCTGCTAAGATGAGTGCAGCGCAGCCCAACCGGGAAAGGTTGTTGAGAGCATGACGGCATGGCGGGATCAGGACAGATCTGGATAGGGACGTCGGGGTGGCACTACGCCCACTGGGTAGGCCGCCTGTACCCGGAGGGAATGCTTCCAGAGGATTACCTCGCCTTCTACGCCGGCCGGTTCGACACGGTAGAGATCAACAACACCTTCTACCAGCTTCCCAGCCAGGCTGCCGTGCTCCAGTGGCGCCGGTCAGTCCCTCCTGGGTTCATCTTTGCCGTCAAGGCCAGCCGTTACATCACCCATTTCAAGAAGCTCAAGGATCCTGAGGAGCCCTTAGCCAACGTCATCGGTCGGGTCGGGTTGCTGGGGGACCGGCTCGGCCCCATCCTCTTCCAGTTGCCACCCCGCTGGCGCCTTGACTTGGAGCGGTTGCGCCGCTTCCTGGCGGTGTTGCCCCCAGGGCAGAGGTACGCCTTCGAGTTCCGCGATCCCAGTTGGCTCGACGAGAGGGTCTATCGAGAGCTGTCGAACCACGGTGCTGCTCTGTGCGTGTATGACCTGGGCGGGCACTGGTCGCCTGAGGTAGTGACGGCGGACTTCGTCTACGTCCGCTTCCATGGGCCCGATGGTCGGTACCAAGGGCACTACCGGACCGAGGAACTAGCGGAGAGGGCTGCCACCTTCCGGGGTTGGGCGAAGCAGGGGAGGGACGTATACGCCTACTTCAATAACGACTGGCAAGGCCATGCCGTTCGCGATGCGACCGAGCTGCTGGAGCTGCTCGGCTCCTGAGGTGCTGACAGGGTAGACAGGGGCCAACCAGACGGAGAGAATGGAACGCCGATGCTGCTTATGCTGCGTCGGCCAACTCTGATCAGAGGGGGAAAGACAGAAAGGCGTCAGTGGTGAATCGGTGTATCATCAGGGTTCTATCTGGATATGTCACGACAGCACACAGCAGGGGGAGGTAGGTGAACCCGTTCGATCTCACGGGAAAGAAGGCGCTGGTCACCGGAGGAGCGCGTGGGTTGGGTCGCGGCATGGCCCAGGGGCTTCGGGACGCGGGAGCCACGGTAGCCATCCTCTCCCGGTCGGAGCGGGTCGAGGAGACGGCCCGGGAGGAAGGGTTCATCGCCGTCCGCGCCGACCTTGCCGACCGGCAGCAGCTGGAGTGCGGATTCGCTCAGGCTGTGAGGGACCTGGGGGGTCTAGACATCCTGGTCAACAGCCATGGGGTCACCCACCGGGAAGATGCCGCCAGCTTCCCCGTCGAGTGGTGGGATAGGGTGCTGGAGGTCAACCTGACATCGGTGTTCCGTCTGTGCCAGTTGGCGGCCGCGGTGATGCTGCCGCAGGGCCGGGGGAAGATCATCAACATTGCCTCCATGCTCACCTTCAGCGGCGGCCTCCAGGCGCCGGCCTACGCTGCCAGCAAGGGGGGTGTGGGACAGCTGACCAAGGCCCTCGCCAACGAGTGGGCTGGCCGAGGCGTGAACGTCAACGCCATCGCTCCGGGCTATATGGTCACGGACCTGACTCGAGCCCTGGCGGAGGATCCCGAGCGAAGCCGCCAGATCCTGGAACGGCTGCCTGCCGGTCGCTGGGGTGCCCCCGATGACCTCAAGGGGGCGGTGGTCTTTCTAGCCTCCTCCGCCTCGGACTACGTGCACGGGGCGGTTATCCCAGTAGACGGGGGCTGGTTGGCGCGGTAGGCACATGGGGACAGGGCCCGCGTGGGCGCGGGCACTCCTCGAGCGGAGGGTGCACCCGGCGCGGTGGGCGCATAGAGGCAGGGCTCGCGTGGACGCGTGGAGGCAGGGTGCCCGTGGGCGCGCGCAGCCCTCGAGGGAAGGCATAAGCGCGGGGAAGGACCTGGGCGGTGCTGCTGGTGGGAATCCGTCCCCCCGGATTCTGAGCTGTTACGCCGAGGGTTGCCTGCAGCGCCTCCGGCACCGACAATCGAGCTGAGGGTGTTGAGCATCGCTGCGAGCCGACGGGAGGTGCGTTGGAGTATTGCCCTTATCTGTCGCCGTATCTCGGCCTTATCTATGCCGGCTTCTGGCGCCGAGCGATCGCGGCGGTGATAGACGTAGTGCTCATCGTCTTCGCCAGTTTCGTGCTAGCTCTCTTGCTGTCGCCCTTTCTCCTGGCGGCGCCCGCCTCCCTGGAACGCTACTTCGCCAGTGAGTACCTGAGCGTGATCCTGCCGATCGTCTACCTGACCATGAGCTGGTTGTACTTCGCCGGCTTCGAGAGCTCGGAGAGCCAGGGCACCATCGGCAAGACTGCCGTGGGCATTCTGGTGACGGACATGCAGGGCCAGAGGATCGGATTCGGCCGCGCCACCCTGCGCTACTTGGCCAAGCTACTATCGCTGCTGCTCTTGGGGACGGGTTTCCTAGTGATGCTACGCCACCCCCGTCGGCAGACTCTGCACGATCGGGTGGCAAGGACGGTGGTGATAATCCATCTGCAGTCACCCCTGATCGGCCCCGGTTAGCAGGAAAGGCGCGGCGCTAGCCTTCGTCCTGGTATCCTGCCGCCATGGCCAGCCGCTCTTCCAGTTCCTCCATGTGGACCTCCAACTCCCGAGTGCGTCTGGCCAGCTCCTCCAGCTGGGGCCGATACTGCCGCGCCACGGTCTCCTTACGGGTCTCGGCAATCCCTCGTATGACGTAGAAGGCTCCCCTGCCGAGCAGGTATGCCGCCACTGCCGCCAGGATGAAGGCCTCATCGCCCCGGTACGCGGCCACTATCAGGAACAGGACGGCCGCTATGGTGCCGGCGCCTGCCAGCCAGCGGTCCCACCTCGTCTCGTGAACCGACTTGGCGCGCTCCGCTCGGTGCCGCAGCTCCTCGCGCTCTCTCAGGAGCGAAGCCAGCTCGTTCCAGCTCTGCTCGTAGGCCCGCCGCAGTTCTTCTTCCTCAGTCGGGAGCCGGACTGCCGCCGGTGAGGCCATCGGTCGCCCCGAACGACCTCGGGCGAGCTTGAGGGCCGTCTCGCAGTAGTGGCAGAAGGTGTAGAGGTGCTCGCCCTCGGCGCGCAGCAACTCGCCACACACCGGGCATTGCAGCAACTCGTGGGACGACAGGGGCGGTTCCTCGCGCTCGGCCATGTCCAACTCCCTCAACTGCAGGGGATAGGTTACAGGTGACAGGGCACAGGGTGTAAGTCACTTGCACCGGGGGGACGTGGCGTGCACGAGCCGTACTCTCGCCACTACTTCCCCTGGCTGTAACCTGTTCCCTATCCCCTGTTCCCTGCAACCTACTCCCTATAACCTGTACCGATCGTACAACTCCTGGGTGTAAGGTGCCCGCCGACCGGGACACCCCTCTCGCGGGCACAGCATGCAGTTCTCGAAGCTCTCCTCGGTGGGAAAGAGGATGCCTGACACGGACTTGGCGGGCAGCATGAGAAAGCTCTCCGTCAGCCGTACCCCCACCGCGGACTGGACGTCGCCGAGGAGGGCGAAGAGAGGCGCCTGCTGCTCCAGGGGCCAATCGTCCAGCGATCCCGGGCTCATCCGGGAGACCGATCCGGGATGGAATCGCTCCTGGACGTCCTCACTCAGGGCTCGGCGTGCTAGGGAGAGGGCCTGCTCTTGCAGGGCCTCGGCCCAAAAGCGCTCCAGCAGGTCGTCCTTGGAGTTGGCCCACTCCTCCAGCTCGGTGCCGCAGGTGGCCACGTAAGGGAACACCCGATAGGCCCGGTCCAGATTGACGCGGAGCACCCGGCTGGCGAAGCCGATGCCTTCGATCTCCACCCAGTCGTCGCCTCTAGCCCCCACGCTGGCCATGCCATAGACCGCCTTGGGGCGGGCCAGTGCCTGTCCCTCGAGCGCTAGTTGGCGCACGGCATCGACGTAGCCGCTGCCCGGCTTCAGCCGCAGCCGGCTATACAGAGCCTCCAGGTCCACCTCGAACCCGATGTCTTCCAGCAGGATGGTATCCATGTCCTCCCAGCCGTCGGCGCTTCCCGTGATTCTCTCAACCACACAGGACATTATACCGTCATGATCGAGATAGGCGACAGGACAACGAAGGGTCCGGTGTACCCCGAGCCGGAGGCAAGTCCAAGGGTCTGGGCCCACGGTGGCCTGCCCCTGCCGGGACGGCGTGGTGTTGGGACGGACCGCCGCGTCCGTCCAGGGCGCACGGTGGCCTGCCCCCACGAGGATAGGCGGTGGGTACGTCGTTCAGGGCGCCAGCGGAGGGCCTGCCCGTTCGCGAGCCGAGATGGTTCACTCCGCAGAAAGATGCTCCGCCGGGCATAGCGCAGGAGACCCTCTGTGCTTCCTGCCATCGGCCCCCAACTTGTGACGCACTCCAAGGAGTCTGGCGGGAAGACCGGTTGAGGGGCGGTCGTCGCCCGCCTATAATGAAGCAACACGCCGGATCGAAGCCTGTCGCAGGGCGGTCGCCTGGCCTTTCCCGTGCTGGGCGTCGTGGTCCCGGCCTGGCCGTAACGACGCCGCCCGGCCCGCTGTGGGATCGGCTCTGGAAGGGACCGGCGTGAGCGAACGGAGGAGGCACAGTGGCTTGAGCGCCAGGCGCAGCCCCGTGTACGTGGTGGGAGTGGACGGGGGGACCAGCAAGACCATCGCCTTGGTGGCGGACGGCGCCGGCCGCATCTTGGGAGCAGGCCGGTCGGGCAACAGCAACTGGAGCGGCCCCGATGTAGAAAAGCCTATGTCGGTGGTGGTGGCTGCCGTGAGGGAGGCGCTCCAGCAGGCCGGCGTCACCGGCGATCGCATCGCCATGGCGGCCCTATGCCTCGCCGGTGCCGACTGGCCGGAGGATCACACTCGCCGGGAGGACTACCTCCGCACCACCGGCATCGCCCGCGACCTGGTGGTGAAGAACGACGCCTTCGCCGGGCTGCGGGCAGGCACCCGGCGCCCGTATGGGGTGGTGATCGCGGCGGGCACCGGCACCAACACCGCCGCCATTGCCCCCGATGGCCGCGAGTGGGCCTTCGGCTACTACGCTACCTACGGCGGGGGGTCGGACGTGGGGCGGGAGGCCATCGAGGCCATGCTGCGCCAGGACGATGGCCGGGGGCCGGAGACGGCCATCACCGCTCCGGCGCTGGAGAAGCTGGGCTACTCCAGTGTGGAGGCCATGTTGCGGGCCTTGGTCGCGCACGAGGTGGACCGGGGCCGGATCAATTCGCTTTGCCCGCTGGTCTTCGAGGCGGCCTACGCCGGCGACGCTGTGGCCGCGGACATCATCGAGAAGCAAGGTCGAGCTCTGGCCGAGTATGCCGTCGCCATAATCCGCCGGTTCGGCATGCAGGACCTGGAGTTCGACCTAGTGCTCTCGGGCGGGGTGTTCAAGGGGCGCGGCCCCCTGCTCGTGGACACCGTGGCTCAAGTGGTGCACCGGGTGGCGCCGCGAGCCCGCCTGGTGGTCCTGACGGTGGAACCGGCGGTAGGCGCGGTGCTGCTGGCCTATGACGCCCTGGGCATCAGTGTGACCGAGGCGATGTATGCCCATTTGGCCCAGACTTGTCCGGGGCCGGAGCTGTTCGATACCTCGGGTGCCTGGCCTACTCTCGACGACGCTGCCCGATCGGGCACCCTCAAGCAGAGGAGATGACACCGGTGAAGATGGTGGTATTCGGGGGCGGTAGCTCCTATACGCCCGAGCTGGTGGACGGGCTGATCGCGCAGTACGAGCAGTTCCCGGTGACGGAGCTGTCTCTGCTCGACATAAACGAGCAGCGCCTGGAGATTGTGGCCGGTCTGAGCCGGCGCATGCTGGCCAGGGCGGGGCTTCCGGTGCAGGTCACCACTACTACTGCCGACCGGGGGGAAGCTCTGGAGGGGGCAGCCTACGTCAACAGCGTGATCCGGGTGGGCGGCATGGAGGCGCGCATCCGGGACGAGCGCGTGCCCCTCAGGCACGGGGTGTTGGGTCAGGAGACCACCGGGCCCGGCGGGATGATGAAGGCGCTGCGGACCATCCCGGTGGTGCTGAGCCTGGCCCAGGACATGGAGCGGTACTGCCCCGACGCCTGGCTCATCAACTACACCAACCCCAGCGGCATCATGGCCGAGGCGCTGGGCAAGCACAGCCGAGTGCGGTTCGTGGGCTTGTGCTCCGGCCCCGACGGCTGGATCGCGGCGGTGCTGCAACTGATGGGGGTGGAGCCGGAGCGGGCAGCGGTGGACTGGCTGGGGCTCAACCACCTGGGCTACGTCACCCGGGTGTGGGTGGACGGGCGGGACGTCACCGAGCGAGCCGTGGAGGCAGTGGCTGACCACTGGCGGCTGGACCCGGAGCTGATCCGCACCCTGGGCGCGATACCTTGCAGCTACCTGGCCTACTACTACCATCAGCCGCGGCTGGTGGAGCAGGCCAGAGAGCCCGGGCACCGCACCCGCGGGGAGGTGGTGAGGGAGATCGAGGGCGAGCTGCTGCGCCAGTACGCCGACCCGCGCCTGGCGGAGAAGCCCGATCTGCTGCGGCAACGGGGCGGCGGCGGGTACTCGGACATGGCTTACACCGCCATGCTGGCCATCCACCACAACCGGAGCACGCGGCAGATCGTTCAGGTGCTCAACCAGGGGTCGCTGGACGGCCTGCCTGATGACGCTTCCGTGGAAGTGCCCTGCCTAGTGGATTCGCGCGGGCCGCGGCCGTTGAGGATGGGGGTGATACCTCTGCCCATCCGAGGGCTCATTCAGGCGGTGAAGGCTTACGAGAGCCTGACGGTACAGGCGGCCGTGGAGGGAAGCCGCCGGGTGGCGCTGCAGGCGCTCCTGGCACACCCCATGGTGCCTTCCTGGGAGGTGGCTAAGGCCCTGCTGGAGGACCTGATGGAAGCCAACCGGGAATGGATTCCCTGGGCGTGAATGGCACTTGCCTGAACGAGTACAGGATGGGGAGAGCTGGCCACGGCAGCGTGCCCACCCGTTCGTGGAGCGATGGGCCGCGGCAAGCCAGTCCCGGCTTAGCAGGCTGGCGGAGTCTCTCAGTGTGCCGAAGGCGCGGCTTCGCCTCCTTCCCGGGGCCGGAACTGGGCAAGCCCCCGAGGAGTTCGCGCGCCCATGCGCGAAGGGACCCCGGCACCAGACGTCTCCGTCCAGATGCTGGGGGCGCGGATTCCCTAGAAGGCTCGTCCTCCTGATCGTGAGAGGCTACACTTGCCTGGCCAGGGCAGTCCGGCTACACTCTACCTCGCAATCGCAGCACATAGGGAGGCGTACAGCTATGACACAGATAAACCACGCAGCCTCGGTGGCTTCGGGTACGCCTGCCTGCGGCGCGGAGCGATAGGCCCCGTCTTCTAGCCTTTCCCATCCAAGCAGCACGGCCTCAGGCGTACCCCGCCCATACTTCAGAGTGGGAGCGGAGGCATTCGCCTGTGGGCCGCGTGCGCTCGGCGCCTCCCCGCCATGCCCCCGTCTCCCGACGTCCGTGCCCTTTGCGGGCGGCCCACGTCTAGACTGCTGCCTGCCGCACTACTACTGAGGGAGATCCCGTTGCAGAACCATTTCGAGTATGAGGACGAACTCGAGTACTACGAAGCCCTATACGATCCCGCGGCCCAGGTTGAGAGGCGGCACCTCAAGCTGAGGGGCGGCCACCGGCCCAGGAAGACCGATCGGGAGCTCCTGGCGGAGATCGCGGAGCCCGGCGCCCTCGAGGGCGGGTTCAACATAACCTACCAGCCGTCCCGCTACGAGGCCGGCTGGCTGTTGGACTCGCTTCGGGCCTTCTTCGAACAGGACTACATAACCGACGTGCTGGCCATGGTGAAGGGAGGCAAAGAGGCCAGCGTCTATCGCTGCCGGGCCCATCCTTCCACGGGCGAAGAGCTCTTGGCGGCCAAGGTCTACCGGCCTCGCAGGTTCCGCAACCTGCGTAACGACAAGATGTACCGCGAGGGTCGGGAGATCCTGACCGCCGACGGTCGGCCGGTGAAGAAGACCGACCACCGCATCATGCGCGCTCTAGGCAAGAAGACAGCCTTCGGCGTGCAGGTGGCCCACACCTCCTGGCTCATGCATGAACACAACGTCATGAGCCGGCTGTACCGGGCTGGGGCCGCTGTTCCTCGGCCGTTCGCCGCCGGCGAAAACGCCGTGCTCATGGCCTATGTGGGTGACGAGGACGTAGCCGCTCCGACGCTGAACGAGGTGGACCTGGGGCCGGGCGAGGCCGGGCCCCTCTTCACCGAAGTACAGCGCAACCTGGAGATCATGCTGAACCACGGCGTGATCCACGGCGACCTTTCCGCCTACAACCTGCTCTATTGGGAGGGCGCTATCGCTGTCATTGACTGGCCCCAGGTGACCAGCAGCACCGGCAACCGCAGGGCCCGTTTCATCTTTGACCGCGACGTAACCCGGGTGTGCCAGTACTTCGCCGCTCAGGGAGTGCGTTGCGATGCCAATGCCCTGGCCGAGGAGCTGTGGCAGCGCTACGTGGGCGACCGGTCCGCGCAGGAAGCGCTGGAAGCGCAGATGGCAGCCGAGCGGTGGGACGATTGGGGAGACGTAGTCGCCGACTGACCGGCGCCGGGGGGCCCTGCGGGCTACTCCGACTCCAGCAGCGGTGCCGCACACATGCGGGCGGGGCACCCGATGGTTGCCCCGCCCGCGGCCGCAGGCTGGTGCGTTCGCAGCCCCAGCCGCTGCCTAGGCCCGGGAGGCCGTATCGTCGCAGTATGCCCGCATGGCGTCTCTCATGAATTGCGCCAGGCCGGGCTTCACCCGGTCATAGAACTGGGAGAAGCGGCCATCCTGGACGTACATCTCCCCCAGGTTGCGGAAGGCTTCTACCGAGCAGGACCAGAAGTTCTGGTTCATCAGCCGGTACCAGCGATCCACCAGGGCCTGTACCTCGGTGTCAGCCGGGTCACGGCCCACGAGGTCTGCCATTCCCAGGGTGATAGCCTGGGCCTCGGCCCAGAGGGCGGACTGCTCCTCCCTGGTGAGCTTGGCCAGCCCCTCGTAGGATTCATCTACCACGCTGCCCCACCGGGCCCGGGCTTCCTTGCGGTACTCGTCCATCTTCTCGTCGTCAAACGGCAGGAACATCTCTTCTCTGGACACCGCTCCTGCTCCATCCATCGCGGCAATGGTCTGCTCCACGGAGTGGATCAGCCGCTCCAGCCGGGCCTTCTTCTCCAGCAGCAGCTTGCGGTGCTCCAGGAGAGCCTCCCGCCGATCGAAGCGAGGGCTGTGCAGGATGGCCTGGATGTCTTTGAGGCCGAAGCCCAACTCCCGGAAGAACAGTATCTGCTGTAGTTGCTCCAGGTCGGCGTCGGAGTAGAGCCGATAGCCGGCTGGACTCACCGACTCCGGCTGAAGCAGGCCGATGCGGTCATAGTGATGCAGGGCGCGGACGGTCACGCCCGCCAGGTCTGCCACTGTCTTGACGGTGTACACCATCCACCTCCATCTCACAGGGTACACTATGACGTAACGTCAGGGTCAAGTCCCAGTACGCGGAAGATGGACGCCCCGGCGCGCCTGGGCAGAATAATGATGGAGCCGCAGCTGGCGACTGCTTTGGCCTACTCGGTCATGCCGAGCGCCAGCCTGCCATCTCGCGCCTCGGAACCGTATGGATTCCTCTTCGGCCTGGCGCTCGGGTGTGAGCGGCCCCAGCCCATTGAGCCGGTCAAAGGGGGTGGCGGCGCGGTCGTAGCGTCGTCTGACCCGAGGGCGCTGACCCGGCTCTCGGATGCAGGTCCTCTCTCCCAGACGCATGGCCGGCTGGAAGAGGTCGTGGCAGGGACCCAAGAGCCGGTAGGCCCGGGCCAGAGTCAGGGCCTGGCCCAGCACAGCCCAGGCAGGCATACCGCACCCGGGCCCGCACGGGGGTGAAGGTGCTTTGCTCCACGAAAGGGTTGTCGTCCTTGCGGTAGGGCCGACTGCGGCCGAGGCTGGGGGGATGGCGAACTTGGCTGCAGAAGCGCAGCAGGTCGTGGATGGGAAACCCG
The DNA here is from genome assembly GCA_013178015.1 of Anaerolineae bacterium. Classification (NCBI taxonomy): domain Bacteria; kingdom Bacillati; phylum Chloroflexota; class Anaerolineae; species Anaerolineae bacterium. The sequence goes on along the minus strand of JABLXR010000006.1, from coordinate 50,721 downwards.
GGCCCATTGTCGCAGTGGACCTGGGCCAGCTCGCAAGGGAGACGTCCCAGGATGCGCTAGAAAGTGACTTCCACGACAGCATGGCTCCTTCACGCCACCACCTGGCGCTCACTCCATCCCGAGGCCACATCCACCATCTGCACGGTGTGGAAGTAGTGTCACTGGGCGCTTCTCCCCCCGTGGCGGACCAGATCTACCTCCACATGGCCGGCCCGACCCATGCCCCAGGGGATGCGGTGCACCGGCCTTTGGCCAGCCACCGGGTTGGGCCGGGGGCGCCTTCGAGGCAGCTTCCAGGAATCCCAGGGGAGCTGGCTCAGGATGCGCCTGACTGTGGAGACACTCATCTGTTCCAGCTGGTCCAGGACCATCCGGCCGCAGTCCAGCTCCCCCTACTCGGTAAGCTGGCGAGGGAGCCATTGCAGTCCAGGGGTGAGCCGCTCGGGACACGGCCAGTCTAGGCTGTCCGCCGCCACCAGCAATGCCCGACACACCTCCTCATTGCAGCTGGGACCTCGCTGTCTGGCCCGCTGCTTTCGACACGGCTTCTCTCGCAGCAGCTGCAGCGGGCTCTTTCGGTGCCGCCCGGTCACCGCCTCCATCTGGCCCAGAAGCCTCCCCTTGCCCCTCCGGTCGGGTTGCTGGTGGCGGCGGAGCTGAGTCCGTAGGTAGTTGGGGCGCTCCTCGATCGTCATCCGCTCCTGTTCTGGATGACCCCTCGGTAACATTCTGGCTGAGTCTATGCCGTCACTTGACCAGTTTCTATGCCCTCTCTACCATGGAAGGGCGTTGACCCGTGGCGGCCGGCTATGGCGCGACGCCGGCCCGCACGGAGGGCAGTCTCCTTCCACAGTGCTTGTGCCCTTGCCGCCACGCCGCGCCCTGGCCGCCCAGCGGGCCCCAGCCCGCACCACTGACGCGGGTCGTCGTGCCCGGAGGTGGGTGCCATGCGTAGCGCCAGATGGGGTCTTCTCCTCGTCCTGCTAGCCGTGCTGCTCTTCCCGAAAAGCGCTGCCGCTGCGCCCTTCATCGGGCTGCCCTTCCGCATCGACGACACGATATGGGGCGGAGAGGTGGCGGCTGCCTGCAACCCGGGCCGTCGGGTGTGCCTGGTAGTCTGGAGCGATAGCGACAACTCCCTGCGCTACCGCTTCTTGAGCGAGGATGGCCGGATGCTGGGGAGCGGCAGCGAGGGCTTGTCGATGGGATATGGGCCTGACATCGCCTACAACGCCGCCAGCGACCAGTTCCTGGTTGTCTGGGCCTACGAGTACACCCCCACCGATACCGACATCATAGCGGCGCGCGTCAACGGCGACGGCGCCGGCTCCCCCCGGGTGTTCAAGATCACCGGCACGTACGACCAGGATCTCTCGCCCCGCGTGGACGCCGCAGGCGCGCAGGGCTTCCTGGTGGTCTTCGAGCGCTCCGCCACCCTGAACCAGATCCTGGGGCAGAGGGTGAGCGCGGACGGAGTTGGCGGCGACCTGTTGGAGGGCACATTCGGTATCGGACCTCTGACCACGTACCAGTGGCTAGCCGACGTGGCCTATAGCCCGGCCGCTCTCGCCTACGCCGTGCCCTACCATACGCGGCAGGAAGTGAAACTGCAGTTGGTGAGCACCGCCGGGGCGCTGCTGGGATCGGTGCAGGACTTCGGGGAGGGCGAAAGGGTATCGGTGGCCGGCGATTTCGCCGACCCTAGCCGCCCGTTTCTCCTGACGTACCTGGATGTGATCGGTCCCTCGCCCCCGTATGCCTTCGCGGTCCGCGGCTACTTCGTCGGTCCCAACGGCGAGCCGCTGCAGCCCTCGATGGTCCTTTCGACGGACTTCACCGATGCCGCGCCTGTCACCCTGATCCTTTCGGGCCCCGTCGTCTACGCTCTATTCAACAACGATGCCGGGGTGGGGCAGTTTCAGATGCCCGCCTGCGGCCACGCCTGGTGGGGGAAGGTCAGCCTGACACAGAACGCGGTGGTGGACATCAAGATCAACGTAGGCGGCGGCCGGCGCGACCTGCAGGCAGCGTTGTGGTGGCCGGAGGGGGCAGGCCGAGGAGCACGGGGACATCGACCTGTACCTGATCAACCCGTCCGGCGGCACGGCAACCAACAGCATCTCCTCGGTGAGCGTGTTCGAGCGGACGGCCATGGGCGGGACCCTGGCGGCCAGAATCTGGACCGTCCGCATCAAGGGCCACAGCGTCAAGAGCGGCCCGCAGACGGTCTGCTGAACGGTGGACGTGCACGGCTGCGGGTAGGTTACTGGCATCCGCACGACCCTGGAGCTCTTGGAGGTGACATGCGACGAGGCGGGAGCTGGTGCCCGGGCACCTAGAGGCTAGAAGCGCTGCTCGCCATGGCCGTTTAGCCGGCTGTTCGGGTTCGGCGCCGGTGGGCGGAGCGTCTCGACGAGGCCGACCTTGATCATCAACCGAAGAGGGTTCATGCTGAGGAAGGGCGGCCCAGCCGAGGCGATTGCGCTCATGAAGACGGTACAACCACTAGTGCGCATCCTCAGTCCCGGCGTCAACGTCGGCCCGTTCGACGTGGCGGTCATGGAGATGGAATTCGAAAGCCTGAGCGCCCAGGAGGCGTCATCTCAGGACGAGGTTCATGAAGCAAGCGTCGACGAGTCCAAGCTGAAGCTCAACGACCTGCTGGCGCCGCCCGGCGCCAGCGAAGTCTGGCAGGTGGAGCAGGACAGCCCGTGAACTCGTCGAGGATCTGACGAGGGGCGGGCTCCTCGGTAACCAGTCTGACATTCGGAGGGTGAAGATGCGACCTCGCTGGCTCGGATTCGCAGTTCTTGTGGCAATTGCGTCAGCTCTTGCCGTCGTGGGGCCTTCGGTCACGGCTCAGTCGCAGCCAACCATCGTTGCCAATGCTACCTGCACCTGGAGCGGCACCTGGGACACCACCTACGGCACCATGGTACTCGCCCAGGCCGGCGACCACGTCACCGGCACATACACGTACAATGGCGGCCGAATCGATGGCACCGTCACCGGCACCTTGCTTTCCGGCACCTGGTCAGAGGCGCCGGACTACCTGCCCCCGGACAGCGCCGGCGACATCGAGTTCACCATGGCCGCTGACTGTGGGTCTTTCAGCGGCCGGTGGCGCTATGGTTCTACCGGAGACTGGCAGGGCTGGGACGGCACCAAGGTGATGGCCTTCACCGCCGGGCCGGATCAGTACGTGCCGGTGGACGCGGGGCCCCAGACGATCCCCGGTTGGGCCACGGAGATCTCGACCCCGCCGGGCGTAGACTGGGCTTTCATGGTGACGACGGGTCAGAAGAGTCTGTTCAGCGCCTGGCCCGACGTGGATAACAACGGCACGCTCACGTTCACGCCCGCCGCCGGGGCGCGGGGCACCGCTACCGTGGAGGTGTGGATGGCCTACGGCTACCCCGACACCGCGGAGACGGAGCACCAGACGTTCCACATCTACATCGGAATGGCGCGGATCTTTGTGCCTTGCGCCTTCCGTAGCTTGGGCTAGGGGGGACGGCCCCTCCTGCGCTTGTGGAGGGGCCATCCCTCGGGTCAGGATTCGGCGGTTTTGCGCTTGCGGTAGACGCTCAGGGCGTCGGGCATGAACACGGCCAGGCCCGGCCGAACGTTCTTCTAGAAGCCGGTGAAGCGGGCGTCCTGAGCACAGCCTTCTTCCACGTTGTGCCCCAGCGGGCCCGGGCTTCCTTGCGGTACGCGTCCATCTTCTCGTCGTCGAACGGCAGGAACATCTCTTCTCTGGACACCTTCCCTCCTGCATCCATACGGGCGAACCACCGGGTGGTTCCTCGGATCGCCTCGTCAGAAGTGGGCCACTGGTGGTCGTGGAGGGGGTACTCGGAGGCTTCCTTCTGCATGCTCAACTCCCGCGGGGCATGCCAGCCATCCGGGACGAAGCTTCGGGTCAGAAGCCTCTCCGTCTCCATGAGCGTGGGTTCTCCTTGCGCGCGCGAGGGTCGGGCGGAGGCTCCACACCACCCACTGAGCAAGCGATTCCGTCCGGCGCATCGCCTTCGATGTGCTACTGCGCCAGCCGCTCCAGCAGCCGGCACCATCCCTCCTGGCCCCGCTCGAAGCTGGACAGCCGGAAGAACTCATTGGGCGCGTGGGCCCGCTCGTCGTGCAAAGCGAACCCGAACCCTATGGAGTAGATGCCCAGGTGCTCCAGCATGATCCCGAGCACGGGCACGGAGCCGCCCGCCCGGGTGCGGTAGGGCTCCCGGCCGTACAGCGCCACCAGCACGTCGCGCACCGCCTGGTTGGCGGGGTGGTCGGCGGGCACGGAGTAGGGCCGAGTGTTGGCCGGCCGAGGACGAAGCTCCAGTTGCACGCCGGGGGGCACATGGGCCTGGAGGTGTCTCACCAGCGCCGCCAGAGCCCGCTGCGGATCCTGGTCGGGTACTAGGCGGCAGCTGACCTTGGCGTGGGCCTCGGCGGGCAGGACGGTCTTGAAGCCCTGGCCTTGGAACCCGCCCCACATGCCGTTGACCTCCAGGGTCGGCCGTACCCAGAGGCGCTCGAGGGTAGTATAGCCCGCCTCGCCCCAGAGCTCCTCCACCCCGGCCTGGGCCTTGAATTCCTCTTCGTCGTAGGGCACGGAGGAGATGGCGTTCCGCTCTTCGGGCGTCAGCACGGCCACATCGTCGTAGAAGCCCTCCACAGCGATGCTACCGTCCGGTGCGTGCAGTCCGGCGATGATCTCGGCTAGGGCGTGCAGCGGGTTCTGTACGGCGCCGCCGAAGCCGCCCGAGTGCAGGTCGCTCTTGGGCCCGCGCACCGTCATCTCCAGCAGACAGATGCCCCGCACCCCCATGGCTAGCGAGGGTTCGGTCTCGCTCCACTGGCCGCTGTCGGCGTTGAGGGCGAAGTCGCAGGCTAGCAGGTCACGGTGCGCCGGAATGAACCCATGCAGTTGCGGGCTGCCCACCTCCTCTTGGCCTTCCAGCAGGAACTTGACGTTGATGGGCAGTCTTCCCTCGGCCTGCAGCAGCGCTTCTACTCCCACCAGGGCGGCCATGAAGTTGCCCTTGTTGTCGGAGGCGCCGCGGGCGTAGAGGCGGCCGTCGCGGACGGTGGGCTCGAAGGGCGGACTGGTCCATTGGTCCAGGGGGTCCACCGGCTGGACGTCGAAGTGGCCGTAGATGAGGGCAGTGGGCTTGCCGGGGGCGCCTAGCCAGGAGCCGAAGACGATGGGGTGGCCACCGGTGGGCATGACCTGAGCATCCTCTATGCCGATGGAGCGCAAGTGGCCGGCCACCCACTCGGCGGCGCGCTGGACGTCGGGCGCGTACTCGGGCAGAGCGGAGATGCTGGGGATGCGCAGGAGTTCAGAGAGGTCCTGCAAGAACCGCGGACGGTTGGCTTCCAGATAGCGTGCCCAGTCGGGCATGGTGACGTCCTCCTCGAGCGGGTGGGTCATTGTAGCAGGGCACTAGGCACGCAGTCACGGAGGCAAGGGAAGACGCAGAGTGGCTTGTCTAGGGTGGACGCCGGGTACGGCTCATACGCCCATGCCCTCGGCGCTTGCCACCATTTGCTTCAGTGTGTCTCCCTGTATCTGTAGCTGATTCCCGGCGTGCCTTGATGGGCGGCGGCCGGCTCGGTACAATGAACCTGCCCATGGGTCTCTGCATGGCATCGGCTTCCTATCGTCTTACACCGTGACCTAGTGAGAGGAGGGCATACCGATGAAGCGCCTGAGTCGCCGAGAAGTCCTGAGAGGATTACTGGTCGCCGGCTTGGGGGCCGCGGGTTCTTCGGGCCTCGCGGCGTGTGCCGGGGCTACCCCCGCGCCTGCAGGGCCCGCCCCGGGGGCTGAGACTGTCGAGGCCACCTCGGTAGGGGGTGCTGCCGAGATCCAGGCCACCTTGGAGATCTGGACCTACCCCCGAACCGAGAACGACGCCGACATGGTCTACAAGCCCATGATGGAGAAGTTCGTGGAGGAGTACCCGGGGATAACGCCCCACATTGATGTGCAGCCCTGGGGAGCGCGCCGAGAGAAGCTCTACGCCGCTGCTGCCGCCGGGGAACCGCCGGATATCTGGTTTGCCACGACCGACACCGTGCCGGCCTACATCGAGAAGGACGTAATTCTGCCGCTGTCCGACCTGCTCACCCCTGAGGACATCGCCGACTACACCGAGGCGGAGATCGCCGCGGCCTCCTTCGAGGGCAAGCTCTACATGCCCCTCACCGATGCTGAGGTCAACGGCTTTGGCTACAACGGGGCCCTGCTGGCCGAGTTAGGCTACGATCCCGAGACCACCGTCATCGAGACATGGGACGACGTCTACGCCCTGGCGGAGAAGGCGAAAGCCAAGAACTGGTACGTCGAGCACCTGAGCACCATGGACTGGGCAGAGTGGCTCTGCACAATCCATGAGGCCGGCGGGACGGTCTTCTCCGAGGATGGTACCCGGTCCACCATCGCCGAGCAGCCCGGAGTGGATGCTCTCACCCGGTGGGTGACCGAGTACCAGAACGGGTGGGTGCCCCTGGAGTATGCCGTCGGCAACGTGGAGGCTTCCGAGGGCTTGCCGGACTACTGGCTCTCCCTGGAGCAGGTCACCGCACGGAGGGAGGACGCTGCCTGCTGGCGGGACACCAACTCGAACCCGGAGTTGCAGTACGTGATCGGGCACCCGCGGCGGATGAACAAGGATCACGACCTCATTTCCGGGCTGGTGTCTGGGCAGGGCTGGGCCATCACTAAGGCTTCCAAGAACCAGGAGGCCGCTCTGATCTGGGTCAAGTGGATGATTCGGCCGGAGAACATCGGGTGGTACTGCAGCCTGGCCGGAACCACCCCGGTGGGCAATAAGGCCAAGGAAGCCTGGCAGGCTGACCCGTGCGTGCTGGAGCACGTAGCCCGCTTCTCCCCCTATCTGTTCAGCGACCGCGACACCGTCACCCTGTGGCAGGAAAGCAAGGTGATCTGCGCCCCTCACTTCCAGGCTGCCGTTCTAGGACAGGCGACGGTAGAGGAGGCACTTGCTGCCTGCGAGGCGGAACTGAACCAGACTCTGCGGGAGAAGATGGGTTAGGTCAGCCCTAAGAGCCGTCTAGGACGTGCCGCTCAGGATCTGCTTCGGATGGCGGCACGTCCCGGCGTCCGGCGGCGGGACCGGATGGGGGCACCTGGGCGAGGCTCAGGTCATAGACAGGCAGGTGCAGACAGCCAAGTCTGTACCCGCGTGAGGTGGCGCGATTCATGAGGGCAGGGACAACGCCGGCGGTCGGAGCTCGGACGACGCAGGGGCATCGGACGCTCAGGTACCTAAGGCACTCCGTTGCCTGGTACCCATTCATACTGGTGAACGCGGTCGTGTTCGCCGTGTTCAACCTGGTGCCTTGGATCTCGATGATCGAGATCAGCCTGCGCGACACCGACCTTCTGAGCAGGAACGAGTTCGTCGGATTGTCCAACTATGTCACGCTGGTGCAGGACCAGCTACTGCGGCGAGCGCTGACGAACACCTTCGCCTATCTGCTCATGTACGTGCCAGCCGTGCTGGCCGTCTCGCTATTCGTGGCTATCTTGGTCAACCGCAAGTTGGTCGGAGTCAAGCTCTTTCGAGCAGCGTACTTCCTGCCTAACGTGACCTCGATTGCTGTGCTTAGCCTGATCTTCCGCCGGTTCCTATCTCCCCGGGCGGACGGGCCCGTCAACTACTTGCTGGGCTTGCTGGGCATCGCGCCCCAGCCCTTTCTGCTCAGCGTCACCCAGGCCCTGCCTAGCCTGGCTGGCATCGCCCTCTGGGAGACCTTCGGCTACTTCATGGTCATCTGGTTAGCCGGCTTGCAGGGCATCCCGTCCGAGCTTTACGACGCCGCCTACGTGGACGGAGCCTCCGGCTGGAAGCTGCACCGGCACGTCACCATCCCCATGCTGAGGCCCACAGCAGCCTTCATCGTGGTCATCTCCACCATCGGCGCCCTGCAGGTGTTCGGCTCCATCTACATAATGACCGGCGGCGGGCCCGTCTACGCCACCACTACGGTCGTCTACCACATCTATCAGCAGGCGTTCAACTTCGGCAGGTTCGGCTACAGCTCCACCATATCCATAGTCCTCTTCCTGATGATTCTGGTCATCACTTTCATCCAGGGCCGGTACCTGCGGTTCGGCGAGGAAGTCTACTAGGAGGCCGGGTTGGCAGGCGACGCTTTCCCTTCCCCACGCTATGGGGGAGATCACCGGATAGCCGGCATGCTGAGCCCGAGGACGGTGCGAGGGCTACCATCGGTGCTGGTCACGTACGTCTTCATGATACTGGTGGCGGTTACTACGGTGGGCCCGTTCGTGGTCATGCTCTCCGTATCGCTCACCCAGAACATCCGCTTCATTACCTTCCCCATAGACCTCATACCGGACCCAATTACGCTAGAGAACTTCCAGACGCTGTACAGCAAGACCATGGCCCTCCGCTGGCTGGGGAACAGTATGTTCGTGGCCACGGTGTCCACCCTGGGCGGAGTCATCACTTCCACCATGGCGGGCTACGCCTTCGCCCGAGGCACCTTCTTGGGCAAGACTGTCCTCTTCACCTTGTTCCTTGGCATCCTGATGATGCCGTCTACCGCCCTGATCGTTCCCCAGTTCGTGGTGCTCTCCCGTCTGAAGCTGGTAAACACCTACACCGCCCTGATCGGGCCCTGGTTCGCCTCCATCTTCGGTACCTTCCTGATGCGCCAGCAGTACCTCAGCATCCCCAGGGACTACGACGATGCGGCCACGGTGGACGGGGCTGGCCTCTGGCAGACGTACTACAAGGTGCTGCTGCCCCAGCTCAAGCCGGCTATGGCTACTCTGGCGGTGTTGCGCTTCATGGGCAACTGGAACGACTTCCTGTATCCGCTGCTGGTCACTTCCAAGGCCGACATGCGGACCCTCACTGTGGGCCTGGGCACGGTGGCCCGCTCGGGCGGAGACGCGGGGCTGGACATGGCCGGCGCCGTCACCGGCTTCCTGCCCACGTTCCTCATCTTCCTCCTAGGCCAGAAGTACATCGTCCAGGGCATCACCCTGACCGGCCTCAAAGGCTGAGAGGTACAACCGCAGAGGACGCCGAGCACTGCAGCAGGGTTACGGGAATGGGCGACGACGCCAATGGGCGTCGAATCCCGCTCCCTCTCCGTGCCTCCGTGGCCTATCTTCACAACGCTGCCCGGACTGCCTCCCAGACGCGTTGCTGGTAGTAGCGACTCACGCCCCGCAGGGTAGGCGAGGTGGGCTCGTAACCGCCCTCGTCGAAGGCCTCCGGCTCGGGTAGGTAGCCGATGGAGCCATTGGCGTAGCTCACCAGCAGAGGCGTATGGTAGCCCATCAGGCGCAGTCGAGTGCGCAGCCGCGCCGCCGTCTCGGAGAATACCTCTCCCGGCTGGCCCACCAGCAGGGTGCCGTCCATCCGGAAGAGCATGACCTCGGAGAGGATGCGTCCTTGGTCGTCCAGCAGAGAGGGCATCTGCCTGGTCGTCTCCACCGGCATCACCGGCTCATCGGGCGAGCGGGCCGCGTCCACGATGAGGCGCCGCGACCACACCCTCTCCACGTCATGGGTCTGGATGGTACGCGCCACGTGGGCGGCCTCGCGGGCGAAGGCGGCGGCCAGCTCGTCCACCTCCCCGAAGGTCCCGCCCCTGCGGTCGCCAATGTTCCAGGCCTCCGGGTCATCTCGGTTACCATACCAGGAGGCGATGTTGCCGATGGCGACCACGGGATGGCCGCTCTCCAGGCGGGCACGGACGCCTGCCACCAGCGGGTTCACCTCACCGCAGCCGCTCTGGAAGTACATGACCTCGCCGAAGCCCCCCACCTGGAGGTAGCGGCAAGCCTGGCCTGGCCAGTCGGCGCTGATGAGCAGGTTGTCCGAGCCCAGTACCACGCCGTGGCAAGCGAAATTGCAGACCAAGCCGAGAGGCCGGCCCTCGGCATCGTCCACCCGGATGACGCCGACTGCCGGGTCCACGGGGCGGTCGATCCAACGGCGGTTGATGGAGTAGCTGTAGAGCACCCCGAAACCACCGCCTACGCGGGCTGGCTGCAGGCGACCAGCGGCCTCCTCCACGGCATCGGTGATGATCTCGGCCAGGGGACGCTCCCAGTTATCAGCCTCGCGGTCGTCGGGGCCGGAGTGGGTGTGGATGGCGGCGATGAAGACGTTGTCGGGGGGGATGCCCAGACGGCGCTCGACGGCCTGGCGCACGGCCTGGGTAGTGGGCTCGCTGGTGTAGAGTAGCTCACACGCGATGAGGGCATGGCGCTGGCCATCGTGCTCCAGGACCAGGGCACGAGCGAGGAGAGGGTCGTGCACCCCGGTGGCAACGCCCTGGCGGTTGCTGTAGCCCATGAGGCGACAGCCCAGTCGCGGGGTAATGTCAGCCCGGCCGAAGCCGGCATGCAGGTTGGACATGGCTGCTCTCCCTTGGTGATGGGGATGGGGAGATTCTGCTGCGAGGCGACAGGAGCGTCAATGGCAGGCTGCGCGCGGCCACGGTCAGTGCACGTGGCCGCGCGCTCGGGGTGCTAAGGCGGCCGAAGTCCTTCCGGACCAACTCCGCAATCCGAAGCCCGATCTGCTGCGGCGGCGGCGGTGGATCGCCGGCATTGGGCATTTCCTGCAGGTCGCGGGCAACGCCGCACCTACGCGCACTGTGGCCATGGGCAACGCCGCCGCCGGCACCCGGGATCGGGCCTCGCTCTCCCTGCGTCCCTGTCAAGCCCTGGCCCGCCGGAGCGGTCAACTAGGTTTGGTCAGCAGCTCCAGCAGGTCGTTCGCACGCACCACGACGGTCCGCCCCGACCGCCCGTTGGCCGGCCGGGTAGTGGTCACCATTTCGTAAGGGGGCTCCAGCCAGAACCGGCCTATCTCCCCCCGTCGCTCCAGGCCCCGTCGGGCTGCCTCCTTCACCCTGGAGCGGGCAGCCTCCAGGCTCAGGTGGATGGCGGCCCCGTTGTGAAGCTGGTTCTCCTCCGCCGTAAGGCCGGCGGCCGGACCGCGCTTCAACCCCTCCTTCACCGCGGCTGTTTCGATGCCGGGCACCAGAGCTCGGGCCTCTTCACACACTGCCCGGTCGCCGGTCACTGTGACGGTGGGCACACCGAAGTAAGCGGCGAAGAGCATGTTCTTGCCTAGCTCGCCCAGGCTCACCCCGTTGATGGTCAGCTCCTCCACCGCGAAGGAGCCGGTATGGCTCAAGTGGCCGCCGTCGGTGTTGGACTTAGCATGCTGGCCTATGTTGAGGGCGACGTCGAACTCCTCGGAGCAGCCAAAGGGGTACCCTACAGGCCTTCCCGCGAGGAGGCGGGCGGCCGGATGAAGCAGCCGGATGTCTATGGCACCGGGCCCGTGGCCGTCCACTACCAGGATGTCAGTCGCGCCCGCCTCCAGACAGCCCTCGATGGCGGCGTTCACCTCGAGAGTGGTCAACTCCCGACCGATCTGGTAGTAGCGCCCTTCAGGGCTGCCATACTCCGGGCTGCTGATCACCCCTGCCACCCCTTCCATGTCCGTCATTATGTACGCCTTCATGCTCTCCCCCTTGGCAGATTTGCATGCGCACTGGCCTCAGTGTCGCGGTTCGGCTGGCCCCAGGGCCGCGCTCCGCTGTGCCGCTCGGGAGGGGCCGCAGCCTCCATCGCCCGGGAGACGTCCCCAGGGCCGGCGGCTGAAGGTCGCAGCTGGGCACCCTCGGCACTGTCGCTGGAGGAGGCACTGCCCCCGGGAGCGGTGCGGCGTGAGGAAATATGCCCCGAAGCAGCCCGCGCGGCAAGGGCTCAGGGGGCAGGGATTGGCCGTATGCTGTCCCCCTGGATTTCGATGTGGCGGACGGAGACATTGTTGGCTGTATTGGTCTCGCTGATAAGGCCGTCGGGATTGACGACGATGCGGATGGCGTATCGGCCGTCAGGGACGCCGGTGATATCCAGGTGCTGCCCGGGCAACTCGGGCCCGTACGTGTCCTCCCAGCCGACGGAGATTCCCTGCAGGCTCTGGCCGCATTCGGTGAACTGAGGCTCCGCCGAGGCGCCGGGTGGCGGAGACGCCATGCGAGTCATGTCGGATATGCAGAAGGTGGTCTTGCCCGTCGTGGTCACCAGATCCTGCAGCGACCCGTCGGCCCGGTAGGACCAGAGCTCCACCACGTTGAAGTCTTCGTAGTGCCAGTGGCCATGCTCGGGATGATGGACGAAGTACCCCGCCGTCCTGCTGACGGCAGCTCCGTCTGCGGTTTCGATGATCTGGCTCACTTGCGTCTGGCCCACAGCGGGGTTGTACTGGCCCAAGAGGGCCAGCGGGCCGTGGCCGATATTGACGATGGTGGTGCTGTAGCGAATCTGGCGAGTACCGCTCTGGGGGTCCGACGCGACGGTCAGCTCGCCGGCCGGCAGGGGCTGCAGGTCGGGCAGGAGCAGTTCGTCGCCGGCCGCTTCTGCTCGGGGCAGGCGCAGAGCCTGTCCGACGCTGATCCGGTCGGGATCGCCGATCTCGGGGTTAGCCTCCAGGATGTTGGCCACGGTGATGCCGAAGCGACGGGCAATGCTGCCCAGGGTATCGCCTGCCTGGACCACGTATATGGTGGTGTCGCCCGCTGGCTGGGTGACCAGGAAGTCGGGCGAAGCGGCCTCCACGTCGCCGGTGGCGGTGACGATGGCCACCCACGCCTGCCCCGGTCGAGCCGATTGGGGCACCTGGAGGGTGAGAGAGAAACCACCTTCGGCATCAGACCGCACCGAGCGGACGATGGTGGGCGGCGAGTCGAGGTTGCCGAATCCCACCTCGACTGTGGCATCGGGCGGGAGGCCCTTGCCCTCTACCCGTACCTCCGTGCCGGGAGGTCCAAAGCCGGGCGAGAGGCGAACGACAGGCCGGGCTGGCAGGTCGCTAGTGACCCTGAATACAGCGGACTGGACTTCCACTGCCTCGTCCGCCATGCTCCGCACCTGCACCACCCACTTCTCGCCTGCCAAGGCGCCCACCGGAACGGCTACCGAGGCGATGGCCATACCTCGGGCGTCCGTCAGCGCCATGACGCTGGCCTCAAAGCTGCCGCCAGCCCTGGCCACGCCCACTCTGGTGGCCGTCTCGGGTGGAAGGCCAGTGGCCTGGACCGATACCTGCGTGCCCGGGGGGCCGCTCTGGGGAGAGATGGTGACGGTGGGCGCGGCCGGGGCGATCTCCGCGCGAGACAGGTTGTACAGGTAGACGGCGATGTCCAAGGCCTCTGCCTCGGGAACGTTGAGCTTAGGCATGGTGGCCGAGGGATGGACGCTCTTGGGATCCTGGATGAAGCGGATCACGTTCTCCGGGGTGTTGGGCGCGCCGACGGCGAGAAACCGCCGTTCGGGCAGGTCGGCAAGCGAGATGGCGGCAGTGGAGTCATCCTCGACGACGGTATGACAGAGATCACAGCCGTGCTTCTCGAACCCTTGCGCCCCTCGATGAGGATCGAGCCACGGAGCCCCCTGGATCGAGGCCGCTACTGACGGGCTGCATGCTGGCAGGAGCAACGCGCCGACCAGGAACGCCAGCAGAAGCGACAGCGCGCGGCCCCGTCCAAACGAACACTTCATGGTACCTCTTGTCATCCCTGTGTCCAACTTGACTCCAACAGCCATCCGCAGCGCAGGCAGGGAGCTCTGCGTGTGGGCACGATGCCGGCATGATGCAGTGGCAGTCGAGCGGCGTCAAGCAACGCATGACACCGGTGCTAGACACGACTGCGAGGCCTTTCGCCCGCTTCATGGCGGCGACGATCGCCTTCGTGCTGCTATCTCTGGTGATGCCGCTTCGCCCGGGTACGGCCCTCTTCTACCTGGGCGCGGCCCTCTACGTGGTCGGCTACGGCGTGGTGGTGCTGGCGCTGGCCAACTTCAGGCGCGCCCGCACGGACGGCATCGCCACCGAGGGTCTCTACCGTTGTTCCAGGAATCCGCAGTGGCTGGGGCTGGTGGGCGTCTTCACAGGCAGGGCGCTCGCCACGGCCGCGGTGCCACCGCTGGTCCTGGTGGCGCTGCTGGTGGGCTCCTATCACTACCAGATCCTTCTGGAGGAAGAAGTGTGCCGGTTGGCCTACGGCGCCAGGTACGAGGAGTATCTGGAGCGGGTCCCGCGGTACCTCTTCGGGTGAAGAAGCGGCGGTCACCTTCCTGCTGGTGCCAAGCCATGTCGAAGAGTTCGGGGCCACAGACGTGGTGGCAATGCCCCGGACGAGGCCCCGGGCGGGCGTTACGGTTTGCGCGCCACTGCCTTGAAGAAGGTATAGCTGAAGGTGCCGTCCGGCTCGGCAGTCCGGTAGAGGTCGGCGATGCCCGTGTCCCATTCGGCCTCGCCGATAAGGCCGCGGCTGAGGGCCTGATCCCTGATCCCTTCCACCATCGCCGTGAATGTCCTCTTGGTGAACCCCTCGGCCATCTCCGGTCGGCTCCCGTCGGCGTACACCACTCTGGGAGTGACCCGGCAGTCCCGAAAGCCGACCGACGTGAGCAGAGGGTATAGCTCCCGACCGATGAGCGCATTGCCGCCCAGCGATGCCTGAACGTCAACGAGGCACTGTATGGTCGCCTGGGCTGCCGAGCTGCGGGGGTAGTAGTAGGCGGAGCCGTGATCCCCCTCGATGACGGTCATTGTCCCGGCCGGCTTGAGGACGCGCTTCAGTGAGTAGAGGGCCGCGGTGGGGTCGGCGAGGTGCTCTAGGAGGAAGCAGACGAAGACGTGGTCGAATGAGTCAGGGGTGAAGGGGAGGTGGAACACATCGGCGCGCTGGAAGCGCACGTTGGAGAGGCCATGCCGGCGGGCGCTCCTCTCGGCCGCCGCCAGCGAGTCTCCGCTGATGTCAATGGACACAAAGGAGCACTCCGGGTTCTGCGGCGCCACTATCACGGTCTGCTCGCCGGTGCCGCAGCCGGCCTCCAGCACCAGCCCCGGAGGCCGGAACAGGGTGTCGTGGTGGAGGAGTTGGGCCAGGGTCGCGGCCTGGTCGTGGAGCCTTTCGCCTTCGGCCGGGGCGTATCCATGGACGTAGTAGCCCGTCTGCATGTTGGTGCTGTTGACCTCGTCTTCTGCTCCGTGTTACTGCCCAGCGGTCAGGCGAAGAAGGCGGGCAACATGGGTCTGGAGGCCTGGAGCAACTGGTCCAGCATAGCCTCGGCCTTCTCCGGCGGAATGGCCATCTCGTCGAGCAGCAGCGCCTGCAGAGCGAGGCCTCGATCCCCCTTCACCGCCGCATCCACCACCATCTCCTGCCACGCGATGCGCTTCTGCAGTAGGCCCATCAGGGGCATGGGCGCCTCTCCCACGACGATGGGGCGCACGCCGGTGGAGTCGGTGACGCCCTCGAGCTCGAGAATGGCGTAGGCCGGGAGGTTGATCACTGCGCCCTGATTGGGCACGTTCACGATGAAGACATTGCGAGAGCCGGCGGCGATGCTGCTTATGAGCTGCCCTAGCCCCTCGCCCCGTAAGGGACTAGTGGGGGCCGGTGGCAGGGTGACCCCGGCCAGGTCATGGGCATAGTCGCCCAGATCGGCCTGGCGCTGCGACCGATGCTCTTCATCACTCATCTGAACTGATAAAGCCCGCCTCGCCTCCTCCAGCGTGAAACCCCCGAGCCGCAGGCTGAGACCGTAGGGCATCTCGGCCTCGGAACGCACCTGGGCCAGGAAGGGGTAGAACTCGATGATGTGATCATCGTGGGGATACACGATCTGGTACCCGTAGATGTCAGAGAGCTTCTGAGTCATGATGCCACCGGAAGGAGCGCCTCGCTCGGCCAGGAGTCGGCGCACCGCGTCGTAGACATCACGCCCCTGGTGTCGGATGCTGGTGAACCAGTGGTAGTGGTTGGTCCCGATCCACACCACCTCAAGCTCCTCAGGCTCGGTGGCCAGAAGCTGCGCCAGGCTCCTGATCCCGTTCTGCACCCCGTGGCAGATGCCGACGATAGTGATGGAGGTGTACTTGCTCACGGCCCGGCAGACGGCGGCCATCGGGTTCGAGTGCTGGAGGAAGATGACTTCGGGGCAGCGACGCTCCATCTCCCGGCAGATGGTGATGTACGCCGGTATGCTCCGCAGCGCCATCATCATGCCGGCCGGGCCGGCGGTGTCGCCCACGATTTGGTAGATGCCATACTGAGCCGGAATGACGATATCATGCATGTGGAAGCTCGTGCTGGCGATGCCCCTACCGGAGACGCCGGAGCCGCCGATGGAAGAGACGGCGAAGTCGGCTCCGTCTACGGCATCGGCCAGGTCGTCACAGGCGCGCACTTGCATGCCGGTGCCGGCAGCATCGGCCCACAAGGTAGCTTGGGCCTGTAGCAGCCGCACCTTGTCCTGATCAATGTCATAGAGGGTGATCTCGCTCTCCGCCAGGGGCTCGCACACCAGGATGTCGGGCAGAGCCCCGAGGAAGTAGCGGCTTCCTGCTCCTAAGCACACGATCTTCTTCGCTGGCACTATCGCGCTCCTGTGATGCTACTGCTGCACTCGAGACATGAGATGGGCCTCGGCCCAGGTGTAGATGCGGTCCAACTCGCTCTGTTGCTCGGCCGGCAGGGCGTAGTCATACCCCCTGACGGCCTCTTCCATGGCGGCGCGCGCCCGATCCCGGAGGGATGGGGCGCCCTCGCGCTGCCACTGCCCAAGCAGATCGTGAGTGAAGAGCCTGGGCAGCCAGTAGACATCCCTGTAAGACCTGACGGTGGATTCTAGTCCGGCGAAGCCGCCCGCTGCAATGCCCTGAGCGATCTCCTCCTCCAGGGCGGGGCTGAGCTCGAACGGGAACCCTCGCAGCAGTCGCTGGACGTACTCGACGATCTCGCAGTCAATCATCAGCTTCTCTGGGCTGTAGGCCTCGTCGTGAGACAGGGCGCCAGCGCCCGAGATGGTGGTGGCCCCGGCGAGCATGAGGGCTGCAGTATGCATGGCTCCGTCGGTGGCGGCCTGCATGTCGGGCTCCTTTGCCATGGTTATCAGGCCCTTGGCGGCTGTGGCGAGCCCGTACCAGCCATTGATGGCTAACTGCATCAGGTCGCAGAGGATGTGCTCGGGGCTGCCGTAGACCAGATTGAGGGAGCGCATGTCGGCCGGGTAGGCGTTCACCCAGAAGCTGGCGTGCTCCAGGCCCGCGAGCCGGAGGATGGCGCAGCCGCCAATGGCTTCTGCCATGGCCTGCACGAACAGCGCTGGCAGCCGTATCGGCGCAGTGACGCCCGCAGTGGGCATGGTGCCGACCGGCACGGAGAGGCCGTCGGCCGCGAAGTGCATGGCGATGTCGAGTTCGTTGCCCTCGAGCCTCAGGGGGCTGATGACGTGAACGCCGGTGTGGAAGTCGGCACCGACGACGCGGCACATCTCGCGGATAAGCTCTGCCTCGGGGATCAGGTCCGGCCCGGGATGGCCGCGGGAGCGGCAGTTCTCCAGGGTGATCTTGAACTGCTTAATCTGCCTGAGATGAGGTGGGGTGTCGGAGGGGAACCCGGGGGCCCCGCCCAGCACTCCTCTGCCGCAGAGCGCTTCTGCCAACCGGGCGGCCTCTTCCAGATCGGCGGTGGTGATCTCTCGCATCGTCCTGCTGTATGGATCCAAGATGTGGCTGGCGTGGCCGGTGGTGAAGATGCGAACGCCCTGCCCGTCCGACGGGGCATTCGCCCGGGCTCGCCGGCATGTCTCGGTGACGATGTCGTCCACCAATGGGGCGCACACGTACACGCGGCCTTCGCGGATGTCTACGCCACTCTGGCCGGCAAGCGCGGCCAACAAGTGGGGATGGGATACTGCCAGGCCGACGTGCTCGATCACGTCCAGTGCGGCCTGGTGCATGCTGGCGATTTGGTGGTCGGTCAGTACTTTCGGCAGTGAGCCGGTCAGCGATACCATCGGATCCTCCAACGCAGTTGAGGCGGCCAGGGCGTCACAGGCGTGCGCATCATCCCTGTGGTCATGGTGAGGACCAGTCCTCGGCTGATCGGTAGGCCCGGCGGCGGAGCCTAGGCGAACTGAGGCAGGTAGTCCGCCTGGGCGGCGAGGAGCTCGTCGAGCACAACCTCGGCCGCGCGCGCATCCTGCACCACCGGGTCCGCTAGCAGCGCCTGCAGTGCTACCTGCCGGCTACCGGTCACACCGGCCTCGACCACGAGATCCTGGACTGCCGCCTGCTGGCGCAGGGGCACCGCGGCCCCTTCTGGAAGCGCGCCCACGTGCACTCCGTGGATGCCGCCAGCGCTGACCGTGGCCGGCACCTCCACGATGACGCCGTCGGGGAGGTTCTCGATGTGGCCACGATTGGGGAGGTTGACGGCCCACTCATAGCCCCCCTTCCCTGAGGCCATGGCGCTGATGATGTCGACCGCTCGCTCACCGGAACGCCTGGTCACCAGGTCGCCCAGTTCTTCCTTGCCCCCGAGGAGGCGCCCGATCCGCTCCCAGAGCTGGTTGCGGTAGCGCTCGCTCCCTTCCAGGTCTGGCCCCTTGAGGCCGACAAACTGCCAGGCCCAGCCCAGGTACTCCCCGGCGTGGTCACACCCGGGCGAGGGGAACAGTCCCACCTTCTCGAAGAGGTAGCGGCTGAGGGGAAGGAAGCTGGGATCGTAAGTAGCACTGCGCTCACGGAGCAGCGGGTAGAGATCCTCGCCCGTGCTCCCGCTGTGTAGCTCCAGGATCCAGGTGAAGTGGTTGATACCGGCGGCGAGCGGCACCATGTCGGCAGCATCGTAGTCCATGATCTGGCCCAGACGGGTGCGGTGGTTATGCACGCCATGGCACAGGCCAACGAAGGAAACGTGAGTGTAGCGTGCCAGCGCTAGGCACAGGCGGCTCATCGGATTGCTGAAGTTGACCATCAGGGCTTGGGGGCACAGGCGTTCCATGTCGCGGGCGATCGCGAGCAGCGGCGGGATGTTCCGCAGCGAGTGGAAGAGCCCGCCAGGGCCGCCGTTCTCGCCCAATACCTGCTTGATGCCGTGTCTCACAGGCACCTGGAAGTCCAGCTGCCAGAGCCGCTCTCGGTCGCGCTCGATGGAGACAATCACAAAATCGGCGCCGGGCAGCGCCTCCTGTCGCTCGGTGGTCGCCATGATGCTCAGCTCGGCCCCGACGGCGTCGCTCATCATCTGGGCCAGCCGGGCGATGTCCTGCACCGCCTGCTGGTTCAGATCAACGAGGGCCACCTGCGACCCGGTGAGCTCGGGGCTCTGCACGATATCGCGCAGGGTGCCCAGGCCGAAGCTGGCGCTGCCGGCGCCGATGAGCACGATCTTCACCGTCCTAGCCCCCATAACGCTTGCCTCCTAGAAAGTGTTGATGAGCGCGCACTGGTGATCCATGAACTCCTACCCGGCGCACGGATCGAAGCGTGGGTAGCGTTGGTCGTGGCGCGCTAGCCGCGCACACCTGTAAGCGTGATCCCCTCGATAAAATACCGCTGGGCCCAGAAGTATATGACCAGGACGGGGACAACCACGAGAGTGGTCACCGCCATCACGTAGCCCATGTGGATGAAGGTGTGGCCCCAGGAGGTTACCAGAGCCGTGGTGCCCAGGACGAGGGTCCATTTCTCCGGGTCGTTGAGGTAGATGAGGGGGCCGAAGAAGTCGCTCCAGTGGCTGACGAAGGAGAAGACGCCCACAGCGATGAGCGGGGGTTTGCATAGGGGCAGCAGCACTCGGAGCAGGATGCTCAAGTAGCCGCACCCATCTATCCGAGCGGCGTCATCGAGGTCGCGTGGCAGAGTCATGAAGAACTGCCGCAGGAGGAAGATGTAGAAAGCACTGCCGAAGTAGGCCGGGACGATGAGCGGCTTGTAGGTGTTGACCCACTTCAGCTTGGCGAAGATGACGTACTGGGGGACGAGGGTGACCTGGCTGGGTAGCATCATGGTGCTGAGGAGAATGACGAACCACACCCCTCTTCCATAGAAACGCAGGCGGGCGAAGCCGTAGCCTACCAGCGTGCAGGACACCAATTGGCCCACCAGTGTCGCGCTGGTAATGAGAAGGGTGTTGCGGAGGTACTTGGTGAAATTGTAGTAAGCCACCCAACCTTCGGGAAAGTTGGATAGCATGATTGGTCTCGGGATCCAGTCGGGCGGGTACTTGCCAATGCTAGCGGGAGTAGATACGGCCATGTTGAGCATGTAGTAGAAGGGCAGGAGGAACACTACCGATCCGGCCGCCAGCACCAAGTAGAGCGCTAGTCGGCCCGCAGCCCGGCGGACCCGGCGGCTGCCCCAGGCAGCGATGAGCGGGGCCCGTCTGACTGATGCTGGTGCCTGCACCGTTGCTTCCGTCGCTCTGTTCATCTCGATGTCGGTACCGCCCTTAGCGCAGCTCGCTCTCGTAGTAGACCCACATGGGAGAAGACCGGAAGACCAGTGCCGTCAGGCCCAGGACGACAAAGAAGAGCACCCAGGCCAGCGCCGATGCATAGCCGAACTTGAAGTAGCGGAAAGCGCTGTTGTAGAGGTAGAGCACGTAGGTGAGAGTCGCGTTGTTCGGGCCACCCTGAGTCATGACGTAAGAGGCGGTGAAGACCATGAAGGAGCCGATGATGCTCATGATCAAGTTGAAGAAGATTGTGGGCGAGAGCATGGGGAGGGTGACCCGTCGGAGCTTGGGCCACCAGCCTGCGCCGTCTATCTGGGCTGCCTCGTAGAGGTCGGTGGGAATGCCCTGCAGGCCGGCCAGGTAGATCATCAGGCTGGAGCCGATCCCCCACAGGCTCATGGCGATAAGGCAGGGCAGGGCCAGCCGCTCGCTGTATATCCACTTTTGCGGCGGAAGGTTCAGCAGGTCGAGCAGGTAGTTGGCCAGCCCCCGTTCCGGGTTGAATATCTGGCGCCAGAGGATGGCGACGGGAGCGCTGGGGAGCACGGCGGGCAAGTAGTAGATGGTCCGAAAGAGGCGGATACCGCTGAGGCGCACGTTCATGACGAAAGCCAGGGCCAGAGAGGCTAGCATCCCCAGGGCCACGCTGAAGAGCGAGTAGTAGGCAGTGTTCCGCAGACTCTTCCAGAAGAGCTCGTCGTCCACCAACGCCACGAAGTTGTCGAGCCCGACGAAAGTGGACGGTCGCAGCAGGTCTGTCTTCAGCAGGCTGAGACCCAGCGATATGGCCATGGGCCCGGCCGTGAACACGAAGAACCCGACCAGCCAGGGGGAGATGAACAGATAGCCAGCGGCGTTCTCCTGCTGCGCCTGCTTCAGCCGCCGGACTCCCAGGCGGGCGCGGGCCTGTGGCACTCCAGTCGCCATTGCCGCTCCTCGTGTGGTCTTGTGCTTCTGCTGAACGACGGCCATGCACTCCACGACCGGCAGTGGAGTGCATGGCTGTTACCCTACGGGGCTAACCCTCCTGAAGCAGCTTGTCCACCTTGGCGCATGCCTCGGTCAAAGCTTCCTCAGGCGTGCGCTTCTCTAGGATCATGAACTCCTCCCAGGCCGTGGCGATGATGTCGCTCACTTCAGCATCCTTCGTGGGATGGTACTTGATGGGGAGGGCATACTCCAAGGCAGCCGGGAACACGGACTCATTCTCGGGCCTCTTGTCGGGATCGCCGAACGAGTCTGCCGCCGACTTGCGTGCAGGCACTCGGTTGGCGATGCTACCCACTTCCTTTGCCCGGTCGGGGTCGGTCATGAACCGCAGCAGCGCCAGGGCCTCGGGCTTATGCTGGCCGCCACTCCACAGACCCCAGAGGTTGCCAGAACCGACAGCGAACCTGCCCTTCGGGCCGCTCGGGGGCGGTCCCACCTCCCACTGATTGGCGAGCTCCGGATCCTGGATCATCTCGAGGTACGTGGTGATCGCCCAGGGGCCGGTGGTCTGCATGGCGCATTGGCCGCTGGCGAACATCTGGTAGTAGGACATCCCACCCATCTGTTCGGGCGTTGGCGACGCCTGGTACTCCGATTTCAGCCTCCAAAAGAGGTTGATCGCCTCCAGGGCCTCGGGCTCCGCCAGCAAGCAGCGGGTCATGTCCTCGTTGTACTTGTCGCCGCCGTAGGCCCAGACGGCTGCCATTGCGCGGCCCAGGCCTCCGCTGGAGGTGGTCTCGGAGCCGTTGAACCCCCACTGCACGACCTTCCCCGATTCATCCTTCTTGGTCAGCGCGATGCAGCTTTGCATGAAGTCATCGTACGTCCAGGTGTCGTTGGGGTAAGGCACTCCGGCCTCGTCCAGCAGCTTCTCGTGATAGTAGAAGATGGTCACGGGGTCGAAGCAGTAAGGGACGGCGTAGATCTTCCCGTCCATGACGCCCAGCTCGTTGATGGCGTTGGGCCAGAAGTCATCGTAGTCGGGCCACGCTTTCACCGTGTCGGTGATATCCTCGTAGCCGCCGCGCGAGGCGAAGCTCGCGAATATGGAACCCCAAGCGATGAGAATGTCTGGAGCGGTACCGGCGACCATAGCGGCTATGGTCTTCTCCACCCAGCCTTCGACTGAGGGCTCCGGACGGACCTCGATGCCGGGGTTGGCCGCCTCGTAGTCCGCCTTGATCTTGGCGTTCCAGGTTGTCTCTCCGGGGGTCTCATCGTAAGTGTAGCGCAGGACAATCCTTTCCGCGGGCGCGGCTGGCGGCTGGGTGGCGGCTTCAGCCGCCGGGGCCGAGGTGGCGCCCTCTGACGGGGCAGGTGGCGTGGCAGCCCCGCAAGCGGCAAGTGCGGCCATGGCGCCCAGGCCGGCGCCCACCTTCAGCGACATTGCCAACAACGACCGTCTCGTAAGCCTGTTCTCCCTCACGGTTCGCCTCCTCGGTCTGGGACCTGCCTGTCCCCAATCTGACCAAAGCACCCCTGTACCGTATGGATCATGCTGGCTGTTGCGCACCCCTCCTTTCTCACCGGCCGCGTCGTCGCCCGTTGCGGGCAGGTATGAGGATGGCACCTCGAGCAGGCCGGTTGCTGCTACTGGGCTGGGAACCTTATACTGCATTCTACATCGGCCGTCGTTGGCCGTGTTGGCCTCAGTCTGACATGTTTTGACATACTGAGCGGTGCAGGTGAGCTCCCGGCAGAGGTAGTCGGTGGAATCAAGCCCATCGGCAGTGCGACCGCAGGAGGTGCGCGATGCGCTCGAGCACCTCTACGAAAACGTCGTTCTCGCCCAGGGGGCCCTGGCCGGCGCGCTGCCCGACATCGCCGTTCAGACCGACCTGGAGTTGCGCGCCCAGCTCCTACGCCGCACCCTGCTGAGCGCCATCGAACGCCTGCGCCCCGTCAGGTCCACGTCGTTTACGGACCACAGTGCCCGTAGCTACCACGTTCTTTCGCTCCGGTACCTCGAGGAGATGACCGTCAAGCAGGTGGCCGATGAGCTCGGAGTTGGGGAGCGCCAGGCGTATCGCGAGCTCCGCCGGGCCGAGGCGGAGCTGGCCAAGGTGCTGACCACCTACAGCTCCGGCCGAGCTCCCGAGCGCAGCGAAGAAGAAGCCTGGGAGGCCGAACTGCGGCAGGTTGTCTCTCACCCGCGCCGGCTGGACCTGGGCGCGGTCCTGCGCCAAGTGCTGCAGGCCGTCACCATCCTGGCCAGGCGGCGCAGTGTTTCACTGAGGACGAAGCTGGCCGCCCTTCCGGCCATCAGCGCCGACGAGGGTCTACTGCGGCAGGTGCTGGTACAGGCCCTGAGCATGGCCTTGCAGGTGTGCGACTGTGCCGGGGTGGAACTTCGCGCCGGAGAGGATGGGGGCGAGGTCTGCATCCAGGTACGATTCCGTTCCGCTGCCTCCCTGCCGGATGATCTGCTTCGCCCTCTGCACGGCCTGGCCGAGTCTCAGCACCTGGGTTGGCACCTGGAGACAGCTGGCGAGGACATTACCTTGGGGTTGCGGGTGAAGGTGGAGGAGCCGCGGCTGGTGCTCGTGGTGGAGGACAACCAGGCGGCGGCTGAGCTCTACCGGCGCTACCTGGCGGATAGCCCGGGCTGGCGGATGGTCAACGTCCCCGATCCCAGGCTGACGGTGGAGATGGCGCGGCGGATGAAGCCGGCGGTGATCGTTCTCGACCTGATGATGCCGCAGCAGGACGGCTGGACCATCCTGCAGACACTGCACACTCAGCCGGAGACGAGGGACATGCCGGTGGTGGTCTGCTCGGTGTTTCACGACCCCGGCTTGGCTCAGGCTCTGGGGGCGGCAGCTTGCCTCAAGAAGCCGGTGTCGCGGATGGAGTTGCTGACGGCCCTGGAGCGCTGTCAAGCTCAGCCGAGTAGTCCGATCTCACCAGCTCCAGCGACTGCTTGATCAAGCCGATCACCGCCTGATCCCGCAGGCCGCGGGGGCGCTCGAGGACGAAGCGGTTGCTGTCTCCGGGTTTCCCGGCCAACATCATGGCCGCCCCTGTGACGCCGATGAGGGGTATGCGGCTAAGCTCGGCGTCCGCGGCCAGGGCTTCGGCCATGGCCATGCCGCTCTTGCCCGGCATGACCAAGTCTACCAGGATAACGTCTGGGGACGATCGGCGCGCTTTGGCCAACCCTTCGTCCGCCGAGTACGCCCAGGAAGCGTGGTAGGAGGCGCCGCTGGCGGCCAGGATGCGGACCACCAGCTGTACGAAAGCCCGATCGTCGTCGACGATCAGCACATCCCCCGTCGGGACTACCTGCTGCAGGGCTGCGACCAACTCGGCCTGACTGACCGGCTTGTTGAGAATGGTGCGGAAGCGCCCCCGCTGCAGGAGGGTAGCGGCGGTAGGCAGGGCGCACTCGATGCGCACTACCGCGGCACTGCAGCCATCCAGCAAGCGGCTGTCGGCGTTCCTGGAGTTGACCACCACCGCGTCAGGGTGAATCTCCTGGCACATGGCGGGCAGCTGCTCCGGGTTGGCGGCGTGCACCACTCGATAGCCCTCCAGGTGGCGCTGCAGATGCCACGTGGATAGCTCGTCCTCATCGAGGACTATGACCGTCCTAGCGAATGGATTGGTGGGCAAGGGGGCCTTGTTCGCTGCACGCAGGCGGGAGAAGTCCTTGCGCTCCAGGGGCAGGGTAAAGTGGAAGGTGCTTCCTCGGCCCACCTCGCTCTCGGCCCAGATGCTGCCGCCGTGTAGCTGCACGAAGCGCTTGGCTATCGCCAGCCCCAGGCCCTTTCCCTGTGCCTCCCCCTGACGCCAGGCGTCCACCTGGCGAAACTCGTTGAAGATGACGTCCAACTGATCTGCCGGGATGCCCACCCCCGTGTCGGCCACCGACACCAGAACGTCAGTGTCCTGGACGTGTGCAGAGACCTTGATGGCCCCCTGCTCGGTGTAGCGGCTGGCGTTGGCGAGGAGGTTGAGGAGCACCTGGCGGATTCGTGTGCGGTCCAGGAAAAGAGAAGGCAAGTCGGGGGCGAGGTCGGCGATGAACTCGATGGGCCGTCCGCGCCATAGGGCGGCCGCGATGTCGGCGGCTTCGCGGATGAGGGTGGCCAGGTCGGTTGGTTCCCGCCGGATAGGCAGCAGGGATGCCTCCATCCGGGCTAGCTCGAGCACGTCGTCAACCATGTCGGAGAGGTAGCGGGCGCTACGATAGATCTCGGTCAGGTCCCGGCGCAGGGTGGGCGGCCAGTGTACCTGGCCATACACCTCGGGGGACTGATGCATGATCTCGGTGAAGCCGAGGATGATGTTGAGGGGTGTGCGCAGTTCGTGGCTGATGTTGACGGCGAAATCCTCTCTCTGTTGTCGGGCCTCCTCCGCCTCCCGCCGGGCAGCTGCTAGTTCGTGGTTGGTACGCTGAAGCAGGCGGTTAGTGAGGTCAAGCGCGGTGAGGGCGCGGTTCAGCTCGCCTTGGTGGTCCCTTAGTGCTTCTGCCAGCTCAGTGGCTCTCGCGCTTCGCTGCCACGACCGCTCTAGAAGCGAAGCAAGGGGCCTCAGGATCACCCACTGGCAGGCACCGGTGCTCAGGATGAGGATGACCGGCAGACGCCAGGGATGGGCAGCGCTAAGTGAGGGAGTGATGGCTGCGAGTGCCAGGGCCACCCCGACGCCGACCCACGGTCCGTAGAGGGAGCCGGCCACCAGGACGGCAATGACGAAGCCACACGTGGCCTCACCAATGCCATAGACAACAGCCGGTATGATGACCGCGGCCACAGCGCCCAAGACGGTAAGGTGAGCCGAGAGCCGTGGCCGCTGAGTGGAGGCCAGGTAGGCACAGAGCCAGATGACAGCGATCAGGGGCACCCAGACGAACACAGCCGATTCAGGTGCAGCCGAGGGCAGCAGAGTCCACCAGGCAAGGAGGGCCGCACCGATTCCGAGCGCGGCGATGCGTCTCACCACGTAGAGGGAGATCTCCTCCTGATTGAGCCTCATGGATTCGCCCGCTGACTGAGCTAGACGTGGTTGTGTGTCCATGCTCACCTCTCCAGTTCCCCTCCCTGCCCTTTGCACAACCGCTCAACTGCCCCCATCCTTTCCTCGGCCACTGTGTCCTCCTTGCTGCTGTCTTACCGGACAAGCTCAAGAAGCACACGGTGGCCCTTTCGTCAACCCACTCTTCCGCCACGTCACGCGACTCTAACTGGGTCCATCGGTCCAGCCTCGCCGCGTGCACTGAGCCGCGCAGCCACGGCACTGAGTCTGTCGCGGTTACACCGTTAGGGGTCGAGCGGCCATTCCACCGGTTCCGGGCCTGCTCTGATCCACTCGTGTAGGTTCGCCCGCCGGGCAGCGGTTCGGAAGCTGTGGCGAAACCTGGAGGCGGTTCCCCTGCTCGTCGGGGGAGAGGCCATAGTCATCGCCGGCCAGGTCCCCACTGTCCGGCGCGTTCCTTACGAGCTCGTCGTTGGCTGTGCGGCCGTCAAACGCGCAGTGTGTGCGTTCCTCACGTTTGGCTCCTTTGTGGACGGGGCAATGCGAACCGATGGGCTCATGGTCTGCATCCCCTCTGGCAGGCGTCACACTCCCCTGCAGTCCCTGGCGCTCGCATTTGGGCGCATCACACCAATACAAACCCATTGAACACTGCCCGCGCACAAAGTACAATATGACTGAGACAGGTGAGTTGCTTCAGCCGCCCTTTCACTGAGCACGGTAAGGAGGTGAGACAGGGAAACGAACCAATCTAGCGGCGTTGGCCGACCTTCGAGGAACCAGCATCGCGTCCACACTGCGGCGAGGTCTCTCGCCAGGGGTTACAGCGGAGGGATAGGATGAGCGAGAGGAAGCTTACCAGACGTCAGTTCATGGGGTACGCTGGCTTGGTCGCATCCGCTACAGTGGCTTCCGCCTGTCGTCCCGCTGCCACCGCGGCACCCACGGGTACTCCGGCCGCGCCTCCACCTGAGGCGCCAACTGCCACGCCGGCTGCGACCGAGGGGCCTACTGTCGCACCGGTGACGGCAGCCACTGCCGTGCCTGCCCGGTACCGGGAAGCTCCCATGCTCAAGGAGTTGGTGGACCAGGGCGCTCTTCCTCCCGTTGACGAGCGCCTGCCAGAGGAGCCCCTAGTGCAACCAGTGGTGGAGGAGATCGGCCAGTACGGTGGCACCTGGAGGCGTGGTTTCCTGGGTCCGTCCGATCACAACAACTATACCCGCGTGGCCTACGATGCTCTGGTGCGGTTCACCCCTGACGGCGGTGACGTCGTGCCTCACATCATCAAGGGGTGGGAGTCCAGCGAGGACTTCACCACCTGGAAGCTGCACCTGCGGCCGGGGATGAAATGGTCCGACGGCGAGCCCTTCACCGCCGACGACATCATGTTCTGGTACGAGCACATCGTACTCAACGAGGAGCTGAGCCCGAGCGTGCCCGGCTGGATGCGAAACGCGGATGGCTCGGTGGCCAAGGTGGAGAAGCTGGACGATTACACGGTGCAGTGGGTCTATCAGGGGCCCAACACCGTCTTCCTCCTGGAACTGGCCAACAAGGATGGGGCCGACAAGGCCATCATGAACCTATCCTTCGTGCCGGCCCACTACCTGAAGCAGTTCCATCCGGATTTCGTGGAAAAGGAAGAGCTGGACGCTAAGGTCAAGGCGGCCGGCTTCGAGACCTGGGTGGAGCTGTTTGCGGTAGAGGCCATGCCGCACGTAGGGGGCAAGCGCCCCAGCACCGCTGCGTGGGTCCCGGACGGTTCCACCGTTTCGGATCAGATCTTCGCCCTGAAGCGCAACCCCTACTACTTCGCGGTCGACCCGGAGGGCAACCAGCTGCCCTACATTGACCATCTCCGGTTCACCTTCTTCGCCGATGTAGAGGGCCTGAACCTGGCTGCTGTGGCCGGCGAGATTGACATGCAGGGCCGGCACATCAACATGACCAACTACCCGGTCTTGGTGGAGAACGCCGAGAAGGGTGGCTACCGCGTACTCACCTGGCCGACCTTCGGTGGCTGCGACGCGGTGCTGATGTGCAACCAGACCTTCGTCAACAACCCGGCCATCGGGGAGTTGCTGCGGGTAAAGGACTTCCGCATCGCCCTCTCACACGCTATGGACCGGGAGCAGATCAGAGAGACGGCGTTCCTGGGGCTGGGCGAGCCGCGGCAGCCCGTGCCGGCACCGTGGCACCCCTACTACCCGGGTGATGAATGGGCCTACAAGTACATCGAGCGAGACCTCGACAAAGCCAACGAGCTCCTGGACAGCATCGGCCTGGACCAGCGCGATGGCGATGGCTTCCGGCTCCTGCCGAACGGGGAGCGTCTGGACCTGGAGATCCAGGTCATACCGGCGTTCGCCAACTGGCCGGATGTGGGCCAGATCGTGGTGCAGAACTGGGCCGACGTGGGGGTGCGCGCCCACGTGGAGATCCGCGAGCGTGCCCTCGGCTTCCAGATGCGAGACACCAACGACCTAATGATCGAGATCTGGAACGATGACACCACTGGCTTCCCCTTCACCGGGCAGCCCAAGCAGGATCCCCGCAGCACCATCGCCTTGACCTTCGGGCCGCTGTTCCGCAAGTGGTACGAGACCGGCGGTGCGGAGGGCATGGAGCCGCCGCCCGAGATCAAGCGGCTGGTGGAGATCATAGACGAGGCCAAGGTGTCGAGCCGCGAACGCCAGATCGAGCTGGCTCAGGAGCTCTTCCGTATCTGGGCCGACAACGTGTGGGAACTGGGGACGGTGGGCCTAACGCCGATGGTTCAGGGGGTGGTGGTCGTCAACAAGGACATGCGTAACGTCCCTGAGACGGCAGGCAACGACTGGCCGCTCCGCACGCCGGGCAACACCCGTCCCGAGCAGTACTTCTTCAAGCGGTGACCTTAGTGCCCGGGCGAAGGCACGCGTGAGGGCGTGTCTTCGCCCAGCGGGGCCCTCTGAAGGCGGGGCTGGGGGGCGCATGCGCGCCGGCCGTCGGCACAGGCCGACGGGCTGCTGCATCCGCGCAGGCGGATGCTCGGCTGCAAGCCCCCCAGCCACCACCTCAGTGGACCGGCCCTTCGGAGTCATGCCCGTATGATTGCATATGTCATCAAGCGGTTGCTGCTCTTGCCGTTGTTGCTCTTCCTGTTCTCTGTGTTCGCCTTCTTCGTGATCCAGGCACCGCCAGGGGACTTCCTGACCAGCTACATCGCTCAGCTGGCGGCCTCTGGGACCTCGATGGACCGGGCGCAGATCGACGCCTTGCGCCAACTCTACGGCCTGGACCAGCCCGTTGCGGTGCAGTACCTGAAGTGGGTTACCAGGGTGATGCACGGGGATCTGGGGGTCTCCCTGGACTGGCAGCGCTCCAACCTGCAGCTCATTCAGGAGCGCCTGGTGCTGACGGTGGTCATCGCCCTGCTGACCCTGCTGCTCACCTGGGCAGTGGCGGTTCCGGTCGGCATTTACTCCGCTACGCATCAGTACTCTTGGGGTGACTACCTGTTCGCGGTCCTCAACTACGTCGGAGTGGCCACGCCCTCCTTTCTGGTCGCTCTGGTACTGATGTGGCTGGCCTTCAGGTATCTTGGCATCAGTGTGACCGGGCTTTTCTCGCCCGAGTACGTGAACGCGCCGTGGAGCCTTGAGAGGGTGATAGACCTGCTTCGGCACATCTGGGTGCCAGTGATCATCCTCGGCCTCAGCGGTACGGCCCGACTGGCGCGGATCATGCGTGCCAACCTGCTGGATGAGCTGCATAAGCCCTACGTGGCCATGGCACGGGCCAAGGGCCTGCCCGAGTGGAAGGTGGTGCTGCGCTATCCGGTTCGGCTGGCCATCAACCCTCTGATCAGCAGCATCGGCTGGTACCTGCCCCAGATCTTCTCCGGCAGCCTGATCGTGGCCACCGTCCTGAATCTGCCCACTATTGGGCCGCTCATGCTCCGCTCGCTCATCAACCAGGATATGTTCCTGGCAGGGGCCATAGTCCTCATCTACTGTCTCCTGGCCATCCTCGGCACTCTGATCTCCGACCTCCTGCTGGCTTGGGCGGATCCGCGTATCCGGGTGGAGAGATAGTGGACACGGGAACGGGGCGCGGAGAGGCAGTACCCCGTTCGGACGAAGCGGGGGCGGAGGAGGC
The DNA here is from genome assembly GCA_013178015.1 of Anaerolineae bacterium. NCBI lineage: Bacteria > Bacillati > Chloroflexota > Anaerolineae > Anaerolineae bacterium. Next base: position 20,265 of record JABLXR010000006.1, on the reverse strand, counting down.
AGGTGTCATAGCGCCCCCGGCCCTGGCGGAAGAGGCGGAAGCCTTCTATGTAGCGCCCAGTTGGAAGCTAATCTGGTGGCGCTTCAGGCGCCACCGCCTGGCGCTCCTCAGTGGTCTGGTCCTGCTGGCAGTGGTGGTCGTGGCTGCTGCGCCGGGGTTTTTCGCTACCCAGGACCCCAACCAGGCCATCACTACCGAGCTCTTCATCCCCGTTCAGACGATCCACTTCTTCGAGCAGGGTCGCCTGCGTCCCTTTGTCTACGGGGTGCAGGGCCAGCGCAACCCCAAGACGCTGCGGATGGAATGGCAGATCGACAGAGAGCGTAGGATACCCCTCGCCTTCCTCGTGCGCGGTCATCCCTACGAGGTGCTGGGCCTGTTCGCTTGGGATGTGCATCTCGTGGGCCCCGCGAGCGATCACGCGGACGTGCGCATCCACTTCTTGGGGACGGATCGGCTAGGACGGGATCAGTGGTCCCGCCTGATGTACGCTACTCAGGTTTCGCTCTCCATTGGATTGGTCTCTGTCTTCCTGAGCATCGTGTTGGGCATGGTCTTGGGTGGCGTCTCCGGGTACTTTGGAGGCCTGACCGACCTGATTGTGCAGCGCGTGATCGAGATGCTGCAGTCGCTGCCGCCGGTTCCCATCTGGATGGCTCTGACTGCCGCCATGCCGCGCACGTGGTCGGTAGAGCAGGTGTACTTTGCCATCACCATCATCCTCAGTCTGATCGGGTGGACCACGTTAGGGCGCGAGGTGCGGGGGCGGTTCCTCGCTCTGCGAGAAGAGGACTTCGTCATGGCGGCGCGGCTTTCGGGGTGCAGCTCGGCGCGCATCATCATGCGCCACATCATGCCCGCCATCGCCAGCCACATCATCGCGGCCAGCACCCTAGCCGTGCCAGTGATGATCATCAACGAGACTTTTCTGAGCTTCTTGGGACTAGGCCTGCGGCCCCCAGCCATCAGTTGGGGAGTCCTCCTGCAGGAGGCCCAGAACCTCCAGTCCATCGTGCTGGCGCCATGGCTGCTGATCCCGGGCCTGGCGGTGATCATAACCGTGTTGAGCATGAACATCCTGGGTGACGGCTTGCGGGACGCGGCGGACCCCTACGCACGGTAGGTGGCCTTCCCCTAGAGCCGTGAGGGCCGCGCGGCCCAAGGCGACGCGATCGGACTGCCATCGCCCGCTCCGGTTCAGTCAGGCAGATCGGGGCGAGGTGCCCTGCCTTCTGGCGACCTCGAGGTGCTCTGGGTGGTAGGCGCCACGGTGACGTAGGCCGAGGTAGCGCCGCCGGGCGTAGTGTGAGGCCTCGCTGTCAGTGTTCTGTGCGGGGAGGCGGCAGCGCATAGGCGCCGTCAAGGTCGCCTGAACGGGACCAGCCGGCCGACCCTGGCAGTGTACTGCCGGTACTCGTTGCCGAAGGCCTTCTCCAGTTTCTTCTCCTCGGCGCCGATGAAAACGGTGACACCGACGTACAGGAAGATTGAGACGACGAAGTACACCCACGTGGACGTCAACAGCGCCACGGCCGGGAGGATGAAGAAGGTGGCGCTGGAGTAGATGGGGTTGCGAACGATCCCGTAAGCCCCGGTGGTCACCAGCCTGCCTCCGGAGAAGCCCACCAGCAACTGGCCCACTGCGGCCCCCCAGAGGAGCAGCCCAGGAACAAGCAGCACGTACCCGAGGGGTCTGGTGAAGGAGATGCTCTCGGGCAGTGCCGCGATGTGGGGCAGGTACCTGTGAGCCAGCATGGCCATAGCCAACGACGGCAGAACAAAGAGGATGATCTTGCCGCCCTGCCCGACGATGTTCATCCCGTTCCGGCTTCTGAGTAGATTCACCATGACCTATCTCCTTGCTAGTGGGTTTGCCGAGAGAGTTCTCGCCACCGGACTGCATGTGACTTTCTGCAGTGTCACCTCGCCGCCCCGGCGCACGGCATCCCGCGAGGGCTGGCTGCACCAACCCGCGGCCAGGAGCGTACTACCCCGCACCGGCCGGCCCAGACAGCCGAGCGGCCAGGGCGGGGTCGCGCTCTACCTGGTGGTGACGTTCACGTTGCCCGCGCCGCTGCTGAGGGTGAGCTCGACCCTGTTGGCGGCGGTATCGTAGTCGGATGATTGGTAGGTGTGTTTGTCGGTCTGGCTGAAGCTCGGGTCCACGATCACCTTACCCAGTCCGGTGGTAGCGTGGATGCGTGCTGCGAGGCCGCTTGGGAGGCTGACCAGTACGTTTCCCGCGCCCGTCTTGGCAGAGACGGTGAGGTTGGTGGCGTTGTCGGGCAGGATCACTTCCATGTTGCCTCCGCCGGTATCGGCCGTGACTCTGGTGACAGCCATGCTGGCCAGGTTCAGCCTGACGTTGCCGCCGTTGCTGTGGGCGGTGATATCGGACGAGACTGTGGGATTGAGGTGGATGTTCCACTCGGTGGCCCCGTTGCAGGCTGCCCAAGGCAGGCGGAACCAGGACTGTCCCTGATCCCCTCCCTCCAGTGTTAGCGTAGCCTCGCCGAGAAACGAGACCAGAGTCCGCATGGGCTGCCCTTGCCTTTCCAGGTACTGCAGGGTGCCCCCTGCCAGCAGCGGCTCGCCTCCGGTGAGCCAGTCAATGGTGAGGTTGCCGTCGCCTGCGTCGATGTTGAACCTGGCAGACGTGGCGCCATTGAGAGGCTCCACCAGATCGTAGGTGAGAACGTTTTTCGCCATGGTGGCATCTCCTTGTCATGCCGGACCGATCGGGATCCAGGCCTTAGTTGGTGGTGACGTTCACGTTGCCCGCGCCGCTGCTGAGGGTGAGCTCGACCCTGTTGGCGGCGGTATCGTAGTCGGATGATTGGTAGGTGTGTTTGTCGGTCTGGCTGAAGCTCGGGTCCACGATCACCTTACCCAGTCCGGTGGTAGCGTGGATGCGTGCTGCGAGGCCGCTTGGGAGGCTGACCAGTACGTTTCCCGCGCCCGTCTTGGCAGAGACGGTGAGGTTGGTGGCGTTGTCGGGCAGGATCACTTCCATGTTGCCTCCGCCGGTATCGGCCGTGACTCTGGTGACAGCCATGCTGGCCAGGTTCAGCCTGACGTTGCCGCCGTTGCTGTGGGCGGTGATATCGGACGAGACTGTGGGATTGAGGTGGATGTTCCACTCGGTGGCCCCGTTGCAGGCTGCCCAAGGCAGGCGGAACCAGGACTGTCCCTGATCCCCTCCCTCCAGTGTTAGCGTAGCCTCGCCGAGAAACGAGACCAGAGTCCGCATGGGCTGCCCTTGCCTTTCCAGGTACTGCAGGGTGCCCCCTGCCAGCAGCGGCTCGCCTCCGGTGAGCCAGTCAATGGTGAGGTTGCCGTTGCCTGCGTCGATGTTGAACCTGGCAGACGTCACGCCATTGAGAGGCTCCACCAGATCGTAGGTGAGAACGTCTCCGGTTGCGCTTGCGCAAGAGGCCAGGCCAATTGTGGCGGCAAGCAGTAGGATAAGGCAGATCATCACGGCCATAGTGCGGGAACCGGCGGCTAGACTAGTCATGTCTCCCTCCATGCCTATCATTCGCGCCACTCGGTAGAAGGACCGCCGCAGGTAACGGAGATCAGGGTCAGGTTGAGGTCGCGTATGCGCTCCAGTAGCCCGTGGAGCGCCGCCTGATCCGGGAGTAGGCCGGACAGCCGGGTTGCATTCCCCTCCAGGTGCGTCACTTGCAGGTCGGCGAACCTCACCGACCAGCGCGGATCGAGATGGCCCCTGACTGTGATCTCATACCATTGCGGCACCGTGGCCCTCCTTGCCGATGTACGGCCCTAGTCTCGCGCGCAGCGAGGAAGCCCGCATCTGCCAAAGGGGATATCTGTGGTTTACCCGGAGGGTTTAGGGCGCTGGCGCGTGGCGTCTGGCCACTGCGGCGTGTGTGGGGATCTCAGGGGAGGATGTCGAGCTCTCTGGCGCGGGCCACCGCCTGGGACCGGTTGGCAACGTCCAGCTTGCGGTAGATGCTGGCCGTGTGGGCTTTTACTGTGCCGGGCGCCACGACGAGCTGGCGGGCGATCTCCTTGTTGGTTCTGCCCAGGGCTAGCAGGCGGAGAACCTCCAGCTCGCGCTGGCTCAGTGGCTCGGCCAGGTCGCCGACTGGGGCGTCCTTCGCCGGCGTTGCCGTCACTGCCTGTGGTTCGGCGTCGAACTGGCAAAGCAGACGGACAGCGTAGTCTCGAAGCGAGCCGGGGCTGGCACGGGCTAGCCACTGAGACAGCAGCGTCCGCATGGGTCGGTCCTCGTCCAGGAAGACCCGTACGTAACCGGCGGGCTCGGCCAGAGCGAGACAACCGGTCAATTCCTGAAGGGCAGACTCGGAATCGCCCATGTGCCACATCGCCCGTGTCTTGAGGAGAAGGATCTCGATGACTCGGCCCATCCGTCCTGCTGACCGGGCCGTCTCCTCAAGATCCAGCAGCAGACCGATGGCTGCGTTGGGCCTGCTCTGCGCCATGAGCACCCTGGCCCGGGCAATGTGGGCCACCTCGTGCTCGAACCGAAACGCACCCTCCGTGGCGGAGCGCTCCTCCCACGATGCTGCCCAACGGTAGGCTTGCCGCAGCTCGCCTCGGGCCAGCCACAGCCTGGCCTGGGCGGCCTCGACCGCGCCTCGAGCTTCGGAGAAGATGCCCCTCGCCTGCGCGAGCTGGGCTGCTCTTTCTACGGCTTCTATCGCGTCGCCCCTGCGCGCCAGGGCCAGACTGATCCGAGCCAGAGTGATGTAGGCCAGGACCCAATCGTCTGCCTTGTCCCAGAAGGGAAGCAGGGCCAGGCCTTGCTTCACGTGAGCCAGAGCAGCCACCAGGTCATTCCACTCGCAAAGCACATCTGCCAGGCCGACCTCGATCAGGGCCCTGGCGCCGAGATGCTGGCCCCCCGCCTCAGGGATTGCTTGCGCAGCCATCTGGTAGGTGCCAAGCGACTCGTGCAACCTGCCCTGGACGGCGTGCAGCCTGGCCAGAAGGCAAGCCGCGGCCACGGTGTTGATGACGGCACCGGCCGCAACCCCCAATCGGACCGTGTCCTTTAGCACCGGGGCGGCGTTATCGTAGTCACCAGCCAAGAAGTATTCGTATCCGAGTGTGATGCCGGTGTCCAGTTGCAGGGCCAGATGGCCAGCAGGGACGCCGGCGCGGGCCGCAAGGCAATACTGGATGGCTCGTTGGATATCTCCGCGCATGGCGGTGACGCGGCTTCTTACATAGGCGAGGAGCACCTCCATCGAGTGCGCGTCGGGTGCCGAGATCTCAGAGCGAATGCGCCTCTCAGCCTCTTCCAGCAGCAGATCAGCTTCGTCCAGTTCGCCGAACCAGGAGTGGCTGTATGCTTCATAGATGCATAGCAGGGGGCGGCTGTGCACCAGTTCCCGGTCCAGCTTCCCCGTCCAGGTACGCAACCAGGACTGCTCGCCCTGGCTTACCAGTTCCATGTAGTGCTGCGCTATGAAGCGCTCGACCCTCTCGTCGTCCCAGGCCTTGGAGGCATGACTGATCGCTTCCAGTACCGAGCCATGCTGTCCGTGCCAGTCGGCGGCGCGGACGTGCAGCCGGGCGATGCCCTGGGCGCCGAGAGACTTCTGCAGTTGTGTACGCAGCAGGTCGGCGAACAGATGATGGTAGCGATACCAGATCCGTTCATCATCCAGGGGTACCAGGAACAGCTGCGCCCGCTCCGCGTACTCGAGGACCTGCTGGCAGGCCGAGGAGGTGGGAAGCCCGGCGAATGCTGATAGCCCGTCAGCGACCGCATCGTCCTGCTCTTCAGCTATTAGGACTGCTGCACAAAGTGGCGCGGACAGCTGCTCCAGAATCGAGGTGTGTAGCAGAAAGCGCTGGACCTCGGGCGGCTGGCTGGCCAGCACCTCTTCCAGCAAGTAGTCCATGATGTAGCGGTTGGTGCCTGAGAAGCCCTGAATGAACCCAGAGACGTCCTCGCGATCGCGCATGGACAGTGCTGCCATCTGCAGGCCAGCGATCCACCCTTCCGTGCGTTCTTCCAGTACTGCCACCGATTCCGCGTCCAGGCGGAGGCCCATGACGTCGTTCAGGTGGAGGGTTGCCTCGGACTGGGTAAAGCGTAGATCGGCCGCCCGAAGTTCGAGGGTGTGGCCGCGCACCCGCCAACGCGCCAGCGGAAGCAACGGGTCCGAGCGGGTAGCGATCACCAGATGCAGGGCAGTAGGGCAGTGCTCGAGGAGGAAAGCTACTTGCTCGTGCACGGCCTCGCTGCTGATCGCCTGGTAATCGTCCAGTACGAGAGCGATCTGCCCATCGCAGGCATCCAAGTCATTGATGAGACTGGTGAGCACCGCTTCAGGCGGTGCTTGTCGTGATGCCAAGAGCGGCGCAGCCTGCCGCCCGATTCGGCTGTCGGCCTCCTGCAGAGCAGCAACCAGGTAGCTGAGGAATCGCCCCGGCCGGTTGTCGTCCTTGTCGAGAGACAGCCAGGCTACAGGCATTCCGGAGCCGACAACACACGATGCCACCAGGGTAGTCTTGCCGAAGCCGGCAGGGGCGGTGATGAGAGTGACGGGGCCTTGCAGCCCTTGAGCGATCTGTCGCTGGAGCCGCGGTCGGGCGACGAGCCCCGAGCGGGTGAAGGGCAGGCGGAGCTTAGTGCGGATAAGTGGGTCAGCCTCATTCATGCGGCTGCCTCAGGCCGAATCTGTAGGTGACGCGACCTCGAAGGAAGCATATCACAGGAGCAAGCTACGCGTACAGAGACCGCACCTGGACATCGCACGCAACGGAATGGCATGTGTCTCTCTCGAGAAGGGGAGTGGCAGAGGGATCACGCCCAGTGCAGCATGCGGCGGGACGGCAGGCGCCGATGCAATCGCGCTCGATGCGGTTGGGGGCGGCCATATGTGACTGTCCTCGGCCCACGGGCGGGCGCTGAGCGATAGCGCGACAGACCTACCCCACCGCCCGTTGCCGGTACTGCAGCGCCTCGGCCAGGTGGACGGTGGCGATCGCCTGGCTGCCGGCCAGGTCGGCGATGGTGCGGGCGAGCTTGAGCACCCGATGGTACGCCCTGGCGCCAGGAGGAGGCGCCATGTCTCCGACCGCGAGTCGAGCGATTCGGGAGACCCAACCATGGGCCAGGATACTGCCAAAGACGAGTCGGCCCTTTGGGCTGCAACTGCCGATGTGCAGCCTGCGAGTCTACGGTTCCGCTCATATGCCCACGATGGTGGCCACAGCCTCCAGCAGCTGCTCTCCCGTTACCGGCTTCCTCAGGAGCATCTCTGCCCCCAACACGCTGGCTAGGTGCGGCTCGTTGATCACTGAACAGACTAGAACGGGGACACTCTGCGTGTCGGGGCTGGCCTTCAGCCGCTGCAGCACTGCCCACCCATCCATGCCGCGCATCATTACGTCCAGTATCACCAGACGCACCCGGTTCTCGCGGGCGAGTTCGACGGCTCTCGAGCCGTCTGAGAGCCCGATCACCCGATACCCGTGCCCGCCAAGGTAACGGCCAAAGAGGCGCAGCATGCCGGGGTCGTCCTCCACCACGAGGATGGCGGGAGACTGGAACTTGGGCCAGTGAAGACATATGACCTGCTCGCCAGCGGTAGAGACTTGCAGAGAACCGCCCTGCTGCTCGAGCAACTGCCGGGCCAGGTGCAGTGCCTCTGGATCACTGTCCTCAAGGCGCTGTGGATCCGTTTCGAACCGGACGGTGATGATCTCAGTCTGTGTACCGGTGGTCTGCTCGAGCAGCACTTCTGACCTTGCGGCGCGGAGAGCGTAGGCTAGCACCACGATAAGAGCCTGACGGGACAGGGCCATATCGGCAACAGCTAAGGAATCGCCGCTGCTACCATCCTCGACGACCAGCTTCTTGTCCAGCTTGGTCGCCAGCTTCTCCGCCACCGGAAGCGCCTGGGAACACACCTCTTGCAGGGACAGCCGCTCCAGTCTCAGGCCAACTCTGCTCAAGCTGGCAGCTAGCGCCTCTTCACTGGGCTCGGGCCGCCGGCCCGCGCGGGCGGACAGAGCCACAGCCAGAAGGTGCACTCCAAGGCTAAGGTCTCGGAACAGCTGCCTCTCGGAGATGGCCAGTCGCTTTCGAATGTCAGCGTTTGCCAGGCCGTCGAGGTAGCGATAGGCCAGTGCGCGGCAGGCCCGCTGCTTTCTATCGCCTGTGGATGGCCTTCCCGCCGGCCAGAGGGAGTTGACGGTGTCGATGACCAGACTGCGCAGCTGCTGAGCTCTGAATCCAGGGTCGGGCGAGGGCGACTCGACCAGCATGGGCAACAGGCGGTGCTGGCTCAAGTAGGCGTTGTCGTAGAGCCCGCCGAGGAGCTCCCGCACATCTTCCTCAGTAATCTTCGACTGCTCCTGCAGAGTTCACCTCCCATCACGAGGGTCAAGCGCCAGCGAGCGCTGGGCTGGCTCGGGGTCGCAGAAGTCAGCTGCCGCGGCTTGTCCCAAATACGAAGGCCGAGCCGTCTGCGCCAGGCTCTGCAGGATGCCTATGAATTCCGTCTCGCGAAGGCCAGGCAAGGACTGGATAGCGACACGCCTGACTGCTATCTCGTCTCCATGTTCGCCCAGGCCAGTGAGGACAACCACGGGTATGTTGGCCAGGCTCTCGCTTGCCATAGCCTCCAATAGTGATAGACCATCCCTGCCCGGCATCGCCAGATCTAGAACCAGAGCGTCAGGTCGGAACTGGCGCAGAGCAGAGAGAGCTTCATCGCCATCGTGAGCGGCTAGGACTGAGACATGTGGCCGGGCCTGCGAGAGCATCCGCTGTATGAGCCTCGTCATGCCCTCTTCATCATCCACCGCCAGTAGGGTGCGCACCGGGCCCAGCTCGTCCACGGCTTGCACCAAGGCCCGTTGTGCGATTGGTTTGCGCAGGACTCCCCTGATCTGTGGGTAGGATGAAAGGGGCTTGCCATCCGGCAACTCGCAGAGCAGAAGCGGCAGCCCCGGCCAAGCTGCCAAGCCCTCGAGGGACTCAGCTGCCGGTCGTCCACTGTGTTGCCCGAAAGCGACGACGCATCGGGGGTGCCACTGGGCAATTGCCTCCTTCAGATCAAGCGGGTCGGCAACGTGGTGGATGTTCAGGTCGGATAGAGATCGCTGGAGAGTCTCTGATAGACCTCCCGCATCGCCGAGCACCAACAAGCTGTCCCCGAAGGGATCTGCGGAACCTTGGAGCTTCCACTTCTCAAGGCTGCGCCAGTACGGGCGAAGCGGAAGGCTGAAGTAGAACCGGCTGCCCTGACCGACTTCGCTCTCCACCCAGATGCGGCCGCCATGAAGCTGCACAAATGTCTTGCAGATGGCGAGACCGAGCCCGGAGCCACCATACTCCCGTCCCAGGGAGCCAGTCACCTGGAAGAAAGCGTCAAACACGCGCGTTCTGTCTTCCGCGGGCAGGCCAGGACCGGTGTCGCTTACGCACACCACTATCTCCTGGTAGTTCCCGTCGAACCATGCGCTGACACACACTTCACCTTCGGCGGTGAACCGCGCAGCATTGGTCAGCAGGTTGGTGAGCACCTGTCGAATGCGCGTGGGGTCCACGATGCAGGGGGGGATGGGGTCGGAGAACTCCTCCCTCAGGCGGACGGGCCGCCCGCGGAAGAGCCCTGCCACAGCGGAGGTAGCTTCGCGGATGAGGGTCGTGATATCAGTCTCCTGCGGCATCAAAGCCAGATCGGTCTGCTCTACACGGGACAGGTCCAGCACGTCATCTACCAGCGAGAGCAGGTATCTGGCGCTACGGTAGACCTCGCGGATGTCGCCGCGCAGCTCTGGCGTGAACACGGCCCCTCGGTAGAGCTCCGGCATCTTGTGCATGGCCTCAGTGAACCCGAGAATCAGGTTGAGCGGAGTTCGCAACTCATGGCTGACCACAGCAGCGAACCGCGCTTTGAGCCGCCGAGCCTCTTCGGCCTCGTCCCTGGCTTCAGCAAGCTCATGATTGGTGCGCTCAAGGAGAAGGTAAGCGTTGCGAAGCGAGTCGTTGAGGCGCCGAAGCTCACCACGGCGCTCCAGTAGCTCGCGAGAAAGGTCAGCGGCAGCCTCTTCTCTGATCAGGGCATCATGAATGAGAGCATAGAAGGAGTCGCTTGACAGGTACACTGCAAAGAGGACCAGCCAGACGGACGTGAGCATTGGACCGGGAGCATCAGGCAGAGACGAGACAGCCAGGGTGGCCAGCACCCCCAGGCGGCGGCTGCCCAGAAGGCCGATGACGCAGACGGCCCCGGGAGCCAGGTAGTAGCGCATAGGGTCTTGCCAGATGAAGAGACACGCCACGAGTCCGCTCGCCATCACTGCCGGGGCAATGGCGTGGTACCTCCTCAGAGCCAGTACCATAGCGGTGGCAGCGGTCAGCACCAGAGGTGGAGCCACCATGCCCAGAGGCGGCAGGACTGACCCTGACAATCCGGCCGGGAAAGTGGCGGCCTGGAACAGCCATACGTAGGCCAAGATAGCACAGGCCAGTGCCACGAGCAGCAGGGATCGCCAGCGAAGCTCCTGGACGTGTTCGTCGCCCTCGTAACCCTCAAGCAGTACAGTGGAGACGGACTTGAGCATCGAGCCTCCGATGGGTAGGTTGCCCCTGCCCAGTATCTCTCAGGTTGTTCCACGCCTCCAGCGAGCGCATGGCAGCGTCTTGGCAGCGAGCCTGGCAGCCGATCGGCGGAGAAGGGTTGAAGCGGGCTACGGAGTGCAGTACACAGTACGAGTATGGTACCACACGCGACCTGGAGGTGGAAGCTGACAAGCTAGTGGACGGGTATCGCTCTCCATTCGCCTACAGGAGGCTGAAGAGATGGGCAGGATCACTCGTAGAGCTCTGCTAAAGGACTCCGGGCTACTTGGCGTGGCCATCGCCTCAAGTGGCGTACTGGCAGCATGTGCGCCGACGCCCTCAGCCGCTCCGGTCGCGCCGGAGGCTGTTGCCGCCACGGAAGTGGCGGCCCCGGCGCCGTCGGACGAGAAGTTCGACCTACTGGGCCAGATCGCTGTCAACCCGGACTATCAGCCGTACATTGACGAGGTGCTAATACCGGCCTGGAAGGAGAAGTATCCTAACGGAAACATAGAGATCACCCCGTTGCCTTCCGGAAGCCTTCAGGAGGTGCTGCTGACCTCGAAGGCAGCCAACGCCCTTCCGGACATCTTCACTATGTGGGCGCAGATGAGCCCAATCGCTGCTGAGAATCAGCTTTCCCTGCCCCTCAACGAGAGACTTGCGGAGTGGGAGGAAGCGGAGGACTTCTTCGATTTCTGCACCTACTACTGCGAATGGCAGGGCGAGATGTGGGGCCTGCCCAACGTGCTTGCCCCTCGTGACTACTGCTATCGGCGGGACCTGACTGAAGAAGCGGGTGTCACGATTCCGGACGACTGGACTTTCGATGACTATCTGGCTGCTGTGCCGGAGCTCACCATTGTTGAGGACGGCAAGCTAGTTCGGATGGGATCTACTGCAGACAACTACGCTCTTGAGTACTACCTTGTGCTCTATAGCGCCAAGGGCGCGCTACTCAAAGGGGGCAAGGCCGCCTTCAACAGCGAGGCCGGGCTTTGGGCCCTCAACTTTATCAAAGAGCGTAACTGGGCTGCCGCGCCCACAGGCGCAGCACCACTGGCAGAGTCGCCCATCAACTACTTTGCCACCGGGCAAGTGGTGATTGCCTGGTACGTGTCCTCGTACTACTGGCGCGAGTTGGTCAAGTACGCGCCGGAGAAAGAGGAGTACTGGGTGCTGCCTCTACCGCCGCTGAAGGAGCGGCGTGTGGTTACAGCCTACATCAACCAGGTGGCCCTTGCCCCCAACTCCAAGTATCCCGAAGCGGCTTGGGACTTCCTGAAGCTACACCTTTCCCTAGATAGTCTGGTGGCATATGCCGAGAGCAGGGGCCAGCTACCACCACGCAAGTCAGCCGTGGACCAAAGTGACTACATGCGCCTCCGTGGCACCGCCGCGACCTTCAAAGGCATCGCGACCTACGGTGCCCCTCAGGGTAAGTGGCCCATACACTCACAGATGGGAGATACCATCGCCACCATGCTTGAATCCGTCAGCCTCGGTGTGAAGTCGCCTGAGCAGGCGCTGGCCGATGCCGAGGCCGAGGTCAACAAAGCGATGGAACCCTATCCCGATTGGCCTGATACCGGGCTCGACATCGAAGGGACATAGCAGACTCACTCCAACTGGTCCACTCTGGTCCGACAGGGGATCCTCTGAGGATCCACTGTCGGACCGCTGACCGCCTGTAGAAGGACTTGACATGCGCCAACAGCGTCTCTGGGGATTCCTTATGGTCTCCCCGTGGGTTATTGGCTTTCTTGCATTCACGCTTGGTCCCATGGTTGCGTCTATCTACTTCAGTTTCACGGACTATAATGTGCTCAAACCGCCCTCGTTTGTCGGGCTGCGGAACTTCGTGGAGCTGTTCACGGACGACTATCGTCACACTATCGCGATCTATAATACGGTGTATTATTCGGTCTTTCAGGTCCCTCTCTCCCTCGCCCTTGCGCTGGCGGTGGCGGTGCTGCTCAATCAGGGAATGCCGGGCGAGAATCTCTTCCGCACTGTCTACTACTTGCCTTCGGTGGTGTCTGGCGTAGCTCTTTCGATGCTGTGGCTTTGGCTGTTCGATCCCAGCCTGGGTCTAGTCAACCTCTTCCTCGAACGAGTGGGGATCAGGGGCCCTCTCTGGCTTCAGCACCCGAATTGGTCCAAACCGGCCCTCATCCTGATGAGCTTCTGGGGGATCGGGAGGGCGATGGTCATATTCTTGGCGGCACTCCAGGGTGTCCCCGCCGAGCTATACGATGCATCAATGGTGGATGGGGCAGCCTGGCTGCAGAAGATTCGTCATGTCACCTTGCCGTTGATCACGCCGACAATCTTCTTCAACCTGGTAATGGGTATCATCGGCAGCTTTCAAGTCTTCACCAATGCTTACATCATGACTAGGGGTGGACCGGCAAACTCGACCCTCTTCTACGTGCTCTACCTCTACTACAATGCTTTCCAATACCTGCGGATGGGCTATGCCTCGGCCATGGCTTGGGTTCTGTTCCTGGTCGTGCTCTTCTTCACGTTTGTGGTCTTCCGGTCTTCCGGCCGGTGGGTGTACTACGAGTCTCCCGCTCCTCTCACGGGTCGGGCCTGATGGGCAACGATCGCGGCACTGCTGCTGGTCATCCGAGGTAGGGAAATGACGGTCGAGATTCAGCCCGTCCATGTGCAGAGCTCGACGGTCTGGCGACGGCGCGTTGTGATTAGGCGCACGTTGGTGGTGGGTCGGGCGCTGATCCTGTATGCCCTGATGGTCGCTGTAGGCGTGACTTTCCTCTTTCCTTTCCTGTGGATGCTGTCAACATCACTCAAGACAGACGCCCAGGTCTTCACCAACCCGCCTATTTGGATACCCAACCCGGTGGAGTTTGGGAACTACGTAGACGCGCTCGTGATGGTGCCCACTGCCAGGTATTTCGTGAACACGCTTATCATCACCGTTGTGCCGATGTGCGCCGTGGTTATCTCTTCGGCGATCGTGGCCTTTGCTTTCGCCAGACTCGAATGGCCGGGCAGAAACGTCCTGTTCGCGGTTCTGCTATCCACCATGATGCTGCCCGGGCAGGTGACCATGATCCCGCTGTTCGTGCTGTTCCACAGGATGGGATGGACCAACACCTTCAAGCCCCTGGTTGTACCTTCGTTCTTCGCAAGCGCCTTCTATGTCTTCCTGCTACGGCAGTTCTTCATGGGAATCCCCAAGGAGTTCGACGAAGCGGCTACAATGGATGGGGCGACTCCGCCCCTGATCTGGTGGCGGATCATAATGCCACTGGCGGGGCCGGCTCTGGCCGCCGTCGCTGTGTTCTCCTTTGTCGGCAACTGGAACTCCTTCATGGAGCCGCTCATCTACTTGCGGACCGCGAAGAAGTGGCCCCTGGCTCTGGGTCTGGTCGCCTTCCGCGATGAGTACTATACACAGTGGCAGCATCTCATGGCGTACTCGGTCATTGTCATGTTGCCTTGCCTCATCGTGTTCTTCTTCTCCCAGCGCTATTTCATCCAGGGCATCACTCTCTCAGGACTCAAGGGCTGATGGCGTGTTGCTGACGGCGGCCCCCCAACCAGGGCCAGCCCTGCTAACCGTTGTGCGTCCTCCCGACCTGTCACTGAAGCTAGATGGGTGGTTTCGTGCCGGCTCGAGCGTCTGCCAGGTCTCTCGTCGCTGCAATTGAGGAGGCAGTGGTGAACAACATTCGCGAATGCCTGTGTCGAGAGGCAAGGCGCATTTCGGACGCCTCGGTTAGGGAAATGCCGGAAACGGCCGAGGAATGGTACGCCCAGCGTCCGCGTCGTTGGCAGCAGTACATGGAGATGATGGGAATGCCATCTGTTCCCTCGAAGGAAGAGCGCCCTCCGCTTAATGTGCGGACTGTCCGGCTTCTGGACCGCTCTTCGGCCGGCTACCGCATCGAGGTTCTGTGCTTTGAGTCGATTCCCGGGCTGTACGTGACGGCGAATCTCTATCTCCCTGTCTCGGGCAAGAGTCCTTATCCGGCAGTGATCTACCTGAACGGCCACTCGTACACGCAAAAGACCGCCAGCCAATACCACTGCCAGCATCTAGCCAAGCTGGGTTTCGTCACATTAGTCCTCGATACAATCGAGTACTGGGAGATGTTTGGCACCCACCACGGGCCCTACAGCCATGGGCAGTACCAGTGGCTTAGCCGCGGCTATACGCCGGCTGGCGTAGAGATGTGGAATGCGGTGCGGGGGGTTGATCTCCTTCAGAGCCGCTCTGAAGTGGACCCCGACCGCATCGGTGCCATGGGGAACTCAGGAGGGGGAGCTATCACCTGGTTCCTGGGGGCCGCAGATGAGCGAGTTGGGGCCGTCGCTCCCAACTGCGGGACGGCCACACTCTCCACGCAGATTATCGACCGCACCGTTGATGATCACTGCGACTGCATGTTATGGATCAACACGTATCGGTGGGATCTGCCCGACATCGGTGCTCTGATTGCTCCTAGAGCCTTACTCATCTCGGTGGCTGAGGGAGACTACCTGTACTCGACCGACTCCATGAAGGAGTGCTTCCAGCGGATCAGGGCGGTGTATGAGTTGCTCGGCAGAGAAGACCGGGTGGCGCTCATCGAGACACCAGGACCGCATGGCTACCATGAGGTATCGCGTAAGGCCACCTACGCGTGGTTCATGAGGCACTTGCGGGGAGAAGACGTAGACCCTCACCTGGTGCCCGATCTCGTGGAGGATCCGCTGTTGCTCGAGAAGCACGAGGACCTGCTTGTCTTCCCGGATAGGGTACTGCCGCCCAATGAACGCACGACTACGGCTCATGACATCTTCGTCCCTCGCGCGTCAGCTCCTGCTATAGAGTCACCCTCCGATCTGGTCGCGCATCGGGAAGCGCTTCTACAAAACCTCAGACCCAGGACGTTTGGCCATTTCCCTGATCCGCCTTGCCACCTTGAGGTAACGACGGATTTCGAGTGGGAAACCGCTTCACACCGCTTCGCCAGGTTAGGCTTCACCCCGGAGGAGGGCTGGCGGCTGCCCGCGATACTGGCTGCTCCGAAGGAGGGGGCTGCTGGGGAGCATAGGCTCCTAGTGCATCTCGTGGGATCTCGGGATTCGATCTCCAGGGATACCCGGCCCTACTTGCGCCATCTGGTACCGGCTGGCCTGTCGGATCTCGGAGCTGACTGGAGTTGGCTCGCGGTAGCGGTCCGCGGGGTGGACGAGACGTCATGGGGCGATGGCCTGGCGTGGCACGTGAGGCGCGCAAGCGCTGCCATTGGGCGCACTGTCGCGTCGATGCGTGTCTATGACGCGCTCAGGGCCCTGGAAATGGCGCGTTCGCTTGACAGCGTCCGCGCGGATCGCATCGCGATCTCCGGGGCTGGGGACATGTCCGTGGTGGCCCTCTACACGGCATTGCTGGATGGAACCCTTAGCGCCGTGGTTCTGGCCGATCCTCCCGCCACCCAAGACGCACCTGGCCATCCCAATGGTATTGGTGACTGCACCGAGATGCTGAGCGTGTTGCGGTACACGGACCTGCCCTACGTGGCGGGCCTTCTGTGGCCAACGAGGATCGTCTTCCTGGAGCCCTATGAATTCCACAGGGTCAACACCGCTAGGCCAACGTCGTATCTGTGGACCGAGGATCTGTACGCACGGCTTGGCCCCCCGGGGGCGGTCAGCCACATCCAGGAATGGTCAGCGCTGCGCATCTAGATGCCGTCGATGCACACGGGACGTCTCTGTCCGTGGCTGTTCATGATGCTTGCCGGCGCTATGTGGTGGGTTGCCAGGGCCGTGTTCGCTGCCATGTGTGGTTCGGTGCTTCCGGGCGTAGCCTGCTAAGATGGGCGGCGGCCATCGCCGAGGGGCCCATGCTGAGAGCCTCTCTCGGAAGATCCGGTTGGCTAGATCCTGCCCTCGGGCATGGGGCTCCAGCAGTGACGTTGGCGCACCACGCCCAGGTCCTACCGCGCGGCAGTTGGGCCAGGTGGGCAATCACGATCATTGGCGAGGTTTCTCATGGTCAAAGTGGGGATCATAGGCTCCGGCCGGATGGCCAACGACGTTCACTGTCCCAGCCTGGTAGCTTCAGGCAGGGCGTCGCTGGAAGCCGTATGTGACCTGGACCGAGCCCGAGCACAGGCGGCAGCGGACCGCTTTGGCATCCGGCAGATGTACACGAACTACCACGATCTTCTTGAGCGATCTGGGGTCGAGGCCGTATACGTGGTTGTCTCGCCTCTGGAGGTAGCCTCGATAGTGCTGGACTGTCTAGCTGCAGGGAAGCATGTGTTCCTGGAGAAGCCGCCTGGGGCCAATCTTGCCGAGACCCGAGCGCTGGCAGCGGCGGCCGAAAGGGCGGGCTGCCTCTCAATGGTGGGCTTCAACCGGCGGCACTGCCCAGTGCTCGTCAGGGCAAGGGATCTAGTAGAGGAGCGCGGCCCTACAAATGTCTGTCTGGCTGAGTTTCACAAGAACCTTCGCACGCCGCACTATGGCATGAGCACGCTCGTCTCCGACGTGATTCACTCTGTGGACTGGCTGCACTGGTCCGGTGGCAGCTTCAGTAGAGTGTCCAGCGTGGTTCGGTCGTTCGACTCCACATGGCAGAATAGCTTCCACGCCCTCATCGAGTTTGAGAACGCAGGAGTGGGCATCCTGACCGCCAACCGCTCCTCCGGTGCCCGCTATGAGCGTTTCGAGCTCCATGGTCGCCGGATCTCAGCTTACGTGCGGGCACCTGAGGTGGTCGAGATTTGGCTGGATGACGCACGACAGCCGATGGTCTACACCGATCGGGACCTGACTGGAGGCACCGACACGCGTGTCACCTACGGCTTTCAGGCGGAGACAGAGCATTTCCTTCGCTGCATAGAGAGTGGACAGCAGCCGGATTCCAGTCTGCAGCGCGTGGTCGGCACGATGGAGCTGGTCTGGCAGATCGGGCAGTACCAAGAGGAGTGGCGCGATCCCACGTTGGAGGGGACAGACTCATGAAGGCCGCCGCAAATGGTTAGGCCTGCTTCCTTGTGAGGGCACCCCGCAGAGCGCTGCATAGACCGCTCGGCCTCTGATTGGACTCCTGGTAGACTGCAGGCGTGTGGCGAATCACACTTGCTGCAGAGCAGTGTCGGGCCCCCGGAGCAGCTGTGGCGCGACGCCGCGTTGAGCACCGCCAAGCGGGCTCCAATGGATATGATGCCGGCTCTGCCCCGTGAAGCCGGGGAGTGGCGGAGGGTGAACCACGGTGCCTCATCCGTCTTCAGCTTGCATACTGCTGCAGCTCTCAGGCTCCGCCTCTCTGTCGGTACTGCAGCGCCTCGGCCAGGTGGACGGTGGCGATCGCCTGGCTGCCGGCCAGGTCGGCGATGGTGCGGGCGAGCTTGAGCACCCGATGGTACGCCCTGGCGCTCAGGCGCAATTGCTGCATGGCCGCCCGCATGAGCGAAGAGCACTCCCGGTCCAAGGGGCAGAACTGGCGCACCTCGGCCGGGCCCATCTCGGAGTTGGTGATGAGGGGGGTGCCGGCGAAACGCTCCCGCTGTCGGGCTCGGGCCGCCTCCACCCGCTCCCGGATGGCGCTGGAGGGCTCTCCTCTCTGGTGGCCGGAGAGCTTGTCGTATTCGACGTGAGGGACCTCCACGTGGAGGTCGAAGCGGTCCAGGAGAGGGCCGGAGAGACGCTGCTGGTAGCGGGCGATGGCGCCGGAGGAGCAGGTGCACTCGTGATAGGGGTCGCCCCGGTAGCCACAGGGGCACGGGTTCATGGCCCCGATGAGGATGAAGTTGCAGGGGAAGGTGATGGCCCCACGGGCGCGGGAAATGGTGACGTGGTGATCTTCCAAGGGCTGACGCAGGGTCTCGAGGCTGCGGTGGTCGTACTCGGGCAGCTCGTCCAGGAAGAGCACACCTCGATGAGCCAGGCTGATCTCCCCGGGCCGGGGTACGCTCCCACCTCCCACCAGCCCGGCGTGGCTGATGGTGTGGTGAGGGGAGCGGAACGGGCGCTGCCGCACCAGGGGCTCTCCCTCGGGGAGCAGGCCGGCCACGCTGTAGATGCGGGTGACGTCCAGGGCCTCATCCAGCGTCAATCGCGGCAGGATGCCGGGAACGGAGCGGGCCAGCAAGGTCTTGCCGGCTCCGGGAGGCCCGCTCATTAACACATTGTGACCTCCGGCGGCGGCTACCTCTAGAGCACGCTTGGCGTGCTCCTGGCCGGCAATCTCGGCCATGTCAGTCAGGCCGGGCTGCTCTACGTCCAGGTCCGGCCTGGCCACAGTAGGCTTTAGGCGTAACTCTCCCTGTAGGTGCCCGAGCAAGCTCATCAGGTCGGGAAGTCCGTAGACCTCGAGCCCGTCCGCCAGGGCAGCCTCGGGCGCGTCCACCTCGGGCACGAACAGGCGCTTGTAGCCCCGGGCGCGGGCGACGGTAGCCATGGGCAGAATGCCGTTCACGTGCCGCAGGCTACCGTCCAGAGACAACTCGCCGATGAACATAGCATCCGAGATATCGGCCAGCAGTTGCTGAGAGCCCAGCAGCAGGGCCACGGCGATGGGCAGATCGTACGAAGGGCCCTCCTTGCGTAGGTCCGCCGGGGCCAGGTTGAGAAGCACCCGCCCTCGGGGCATGCGCAGGCCGCTGTTGAGGAGGGCGGAGCGGACCCGCTCCCGCGCCTCCTGCACGGCGGCGTCGGGCAGGCCCACGATGTTGAGGCTGGGCAGACCCCTCAGGGAAGCGTCTATTTCCACTTCGATGACTTCGCCTTCGAGACCGACGAGAGCGCAGGAAGCCACCTTGGCCAGCATGGAACGCTACCTCCGGCGTTTGGGCAGTGAGGCAAGCAGGGGGACGCCAAGTTCGCTGAAATCGCGGACATCGCGCACGGAGTCGTCGGCGTAGTCCAGGACGAAGGCGAGGGCAACCGCCGCCGCCAAAGCCAGGGCCAGGCGCAAGGGCAGGTCCAGCCGCTCTCGCAGCGAGGGCGGTACGGGTCCCACTGAAGGCGGGTCAATGACGTGGACGGCTGCATTATCACTGCCTAACTGAGCCAGGAACTCGCGATTGCGCTGGCGGAGGACCTCCGCTGCCGCCTCGGCCACCGCCTGCACCCGCGCCGGGTCTGTACCGCTCACACCCAAGGTGAGAATGCGGTGCTGCTTGACGGGCACGGTGGCGCCGGAGATCTCGCCCGGGCCGACAGCGATGCCCCTAGCAGCGAGCTGCTCGGACACGGCGGCGGCGAAATCAGCGCTGCGTACCACCTCGGAAAGATCGTCCACCAGGTACTCGGAGGCAAGCCAGGTGTAGTAGCGGTCGTACGTGTAGTACTCGCCGTTGCCGTCCTCGGGGACCACGCCCACCGTGAGGCGCACCGAGGCAGAGTAGACCGTCTGCGGCGGGCGCAAAGCCCGGAGTGCCAGAGTGATGGCGGCCGTGGCGCCCACCATCATTAGGATGAGCCAAGCATAGCGCCGCAATATGCGCCAGTATTCGCGTAGTTCCATCGTCACCTACTCAAGCAAAGACGCCACAGAGGCACGGGACCCAGAGATAGGAAACAGGCCACAGGTTACAGGGAATCAGGACGTATGCCAAGCTGACTCCAAGGAGGCAGAATCTACTTCCTAGACCCTTCTCCGTGCCTCTGTGCCTCTGTAGCGGCCCTCTCCACGAACTGGCACAATCGCTGCTGGAAGA